>JAFDME010000264.1 GCA_019306075.1 Deltaproteobacteria bacterium
CAGTCGCGTTGACGGCACTCGGGAGCCTTGAAGTCATCGCATCATTCTCGAGTTTGACATTCTTGTTGGTGTCGATTGGTGTCTGTGTCGCCAATCTGCGATTGCGCGAGGAAACGCGGACAGCCATAATACCTGTTATTCTGGGAATTATATTGATGGCAACCACAGTTTTTCTCCTCGTATATTACCTGGTGGTTCATAACATTGGTGCGTTCTATTTCGCATTGTCCGCTTACATCTCAATAGGCTTTGTCTTCATGACGTTTCGCCTCATATCGAAAACGCGAAGGACGACAGACTGATTCTCTATGGAAAGACACCGCCGAAATCGGGTAACCGGGAGGATGGTCAAACAAATAATTCCCTGATCAACCCGAAAGCAGAGAGTGGCGGCAGAAACTACCTTTTTTATAATTCCTTCTTCACCAACACCCTGTCCAAATGGAATATACGTGCCGAACATGAAACAGACCGGGCCCTGATGCAAAAAGCAAATCTTGAATGGGCCACATTAAATCAGGAGTAATAAGCGCACTGAATAGTGCCGGAGATGAATACCTTGTCAGATTTTTCCGTCTCTTCTCCCTTCTCCAGGCCCCTTTACCCTCAGGACCTGACCAACTTTTAATGGTTGGGAAACGGTCATCAGTACATCCTTATTTAACTCGTAAATCATCTGCCATTTATCAGGAGAACCAAACAGTTTTACCGCGATACCGGTAAGGGAATCACCAAATTGCACAGTATAGGTGCCACCCCCATTCAATGGTGATGCAGAAACAGCTGGAGGTAGGACCACTGCTCCATTCTCAATCTCAGCCAGAGCCGGAATAAACAGCGTCGTCCCAACCTGCAGCATATCGGGATTATTCCCCAGCAAAGCCTGGTTGGCATTTGCTATAACCGGCCATTTAGAGAATGTACCATACATCTTCAGGGAGATAACTCCAAGCGTGTCACCGGATCGTACGGTGTAGGCATATCCACCGGATTTCTTCGATGGGAACATTCCCGGAGAAACTTCATCCTGCCCCCCCGCAACAGAAGCTGTCTGCCTGACCTGTTCAGAATCCGGCAAAGCTTCATGCCGGGAGTCCCCGCCGGACAGTTGAGCAGGTTTGGCAACTATCACAGCCGGGACCACACCTTCCTTTACTGGGATTTCGTTAACAGGTATGACTCGTTCCTGCTCTCTGTCACCAACCGTAGCAGCCTCCACATTTTTTTCTTTCTGCCCCACGATCATATCCGGCGGAGATTCTCCGGAACTCTTTTCTCCCACCTCCGCTTTCTTCCCCAGCGAAGTAATCTGCAGAATAATTTGCTCTTTTAATCGTGAAAAATTAAGTTTCCCTGTATAAAACAGTCCCGCTCCGACCAGCACCAGTTGCAGGAGAAAAAAACCAATCAAAATCCGATATCTCACAGGCAGTTTTGACTTAGGCGCATATACCTGGGAGGATAACTGCTCACCGGGTCCGGCCAAATCTCTCTCATCTTTATGCTGCAGAGCCCAGATAAGCGAGACAGCATCATCTACCCGCTCAAAAGCCTCGGCAAGCTGCGGATAATCAATAACAATATTTTCTACTTCTTTATATTTATCACGTGCCTTCTCCAGCTGTCTTCCCTTTTCAAGGGCTGCAGCCTCTCCAAAATATCTTTCTGCCTGTGCCATAACGGCTGAAAGCTCTTCATAAAGCAGTCGTCGATCATCTTCCCTCAGATTTGAGGAAAATTCCTGAAAAAGCTGCGAGGCTTCAGTGATCTGCTTTTGCTGGATTTTTTTTCGGATAACCTCTGCATGCTGTTCTGCATGCAATGGTTCTGCTAATATATTGAGACGTTGTTTACTGCCTGATTTTGCCATCTTTCAAGGTAGAGTTAATTAGTGCCTTACTCCAGAACTTCTGTAAGAAAAAACAAGAAATCGAGGAAGGTCGTTTAAAAATATATGGTTAAATATGCTCCCATGGCACTTATCCAGTGAGATTAAAAAAAATTCCGACTTGTCGGGTTAACAGTCAATTGCCTTGTCGGTCAATTACCGCACGGTAATGGATTTTGCGGCCGCATAACATAATATTGCAGACTTTCAGCAATATTATTGTCTCACTAAAACAATTTAAAAGTCAAATGATTTCACTGTATTTCGGTGAAATATAGCCAAATAAAATGAGGCTGAGAAAAATCAACCAAAACAACAGGGAGGAGGCAGGAAAAAGAAAAAAAAGGAGTCACGCAGCAGGGCGGATCTTTAGAATATATCACAAGATCCGCCCATCATCGAACAGTTGAAATTATGCTTTCATAAGATTATCTCGTCCATACTTCGGGTTCATATGAACCGGGAGTACAGAATTCTATCCGATAAGGTTCCACGACAATTACCGCATATTTCGGATCATCCGGCCCATCGAAAGTTGACGCAAGCATGTCATTCCAGAAACCGTGACGCTCCTCCTTATCTGCAGTCACCCTGGCCTGTCCCTGGATCTGCAGATATGGCTGCATTTCCTGAAGGCTGTTAACACCGCAGATCAAGTGGACATTAGGATTATTTTCAATCTGCTTGACCTTGCGCGATGCGGCAAAAGTGCCGCATCTCATAAACAGGTCTCCATCTCCAACTGTCACCACATATCGAACCCATGGGTTGTTCTGATCCGTCACTGTAGCAAGAGATGCAAGCTGTGGTCTGTGAATAATATCAAGAATACGCTGCTGTAAATTCGACATTTATAATCTCCTCATAAAATTCTTTTTGACACTGCGTCTGTAACGATAAGCATTTTTACCAAACGGACAAAAAAATCCTTGATCAAGCTGCAAATTAAAGATAGCGTATCCATTTTTGCTGAGAATCGATACAGTCAGGGGGCAACAGCTATGGAAACAATTGAATGGAAGGATTTTGAAAAAATTGAACTCCGCGTGGGCAGAATTATGACCGTGGAAGTGTTCACAGAAGCACGCATACCCGCATATATTCTGGAAGTGGATTTTGGCGAAGATATCGGTATAAAGAAATCAAGCGCGCAGATCACCGACCTCTACAAACCGGACAGCCTGGTTGGAAAACTGGTTGTGGGGGTAATCAATTTTCCACCCAAACAGATCGGCCCCCATATGTCGGAATGTCTGATCACCGGTTTTCATAACAGGGACGGAGCTGTCGCTCTCTGTATACCTGATATGGACGTCCCTCCCGGAGCCAAGCTCTGCTGATCAAGCCAGACGTATTGAGTAGACCGGTTTCCAGATCCTGATATCGTTTTCAGTCTTTGCCGATATAGGTGTATGCACCGCCTGAAGGGATGAAAATTTTATGCTGCTCATCATTACCCCTGTTTCACGCGCCAGGGACTTCCTCGTCAACTCAGGAAGATTTTTATATGCCAGACTAAGATGGGGATCAAAAGAAAAAGACGAAGCTGAAAAATAACTGCCCAGCAGCTTCGACAGATCCAACAGATCTTCTGTTCCTTTAATGGAAAGATAGAGTGTTTTTGTAAAAAGATCTTCACTCTTTATGCCGTTTACCTGCAAATAGAACGGTGGGCAGCGATCTGCTGCAAAGTCCAGTGCCCGGAAGACCTGGTGAAAACTGATTCTCCCGGAAAACAGTGTTATATGAGGTTCAAAAGGAACGGAGTGAAGCCTCTCTGAAAGCTCCTCTATATAGCGACTCAGCAGTGACCTGTGTTCATCTGAGGGAATAAGCCAAATGGATACTCGCTCCGGCACGTCATCCCCGATCATCCTCCCCCCCCCCTGTTAAAAACATGACACAGTGATCCAATAGTTCTTTTTTACTGATTATACATCTGCTATTGTCACCAGTCATATGTTATCTGAAAAAAAGAGCGCAGCCGGATTCTTTTGGTACAACTCATCCGAAAAAAAAGCATAACCAGAGCGAGATACCACCATGAAATCAAGAGATGTAAAAACAGCAGCAGACGCAAAACATATTGTTAAGGAACGTGGACTGACAAGTGTCAAGGTTGGTCTGTTCGATAACGACGGCGTTATGCGGGGAAAATATATGAGCCGCGAAAAGTTCTTCTCCTCCCTTGATAACGGTTTTGCCTTCTGTGATGTAGTACTGGGATGGGACGTCAAAGACCAGCTCTATGACAACGTCACTTATACAGGCTGGCACAGCGGTTATCCGGATGCACAGGTCAGAATACTTCCTCATACCTGCAGGGAAATACCCTTTGAAGACGGGATGCTTCTCTTTATTGCCGAGTTTGCCGGTACGGCAGAAACCGTCTGTCCCCGGGCCACACTGCGCAGAATAATAACAAGAGCAGTTAATATGGGTTTTGAGCCCTTTGCCGCGCTGGAGTATGAATTACGCCGGAGAGCGTGCGACAGAAGAATTTCACCGACCTGAAGCCGATAACACCCGGCTGGTTCGGCTATTCGATAATTCGCAACTCAACCCATGCTGAACTCTACCATGAAATAATGGAGATGTCGCAGCAGATGGATTTCCCCCTGGAAGGTATCCACACGGAAACAGGGCCGGGAGTGATTGAGGCTGCCATAGCCGTAGACACTGCAAAAAATGCTGCGGATAAAGCCGCTCTATTTAAAACGTTTATGAAAATTCTGGCCCAGCGCCTCGACCTGATGGCCACCTTTATGGCCAAATGGTCCGGCGACTACCCGGGTCAGAGTGGTCATATCCACTTGTCACTACGCCATAAAAACAGCGAGAAATCGGCATTTTTCGATTCCTCCAAAGAATATTGCATGAGTGATATTCAGGGCCACTTTGTCGCCGGCCTGCAGAGACTGATGCCGCAGTTGTTATGTATGATGGCTCCCACTATCAACAGCTATACCCGCCTGATTCCAGGCTTCTGGGCTCCCACGGATGCAACATGGGGGGTGGAAAACCGTACCACCGCCTTACGTGTCATACCGGGGAGCGATACATCACAGCGGGTTGAACATCGCCTCGGTTCTGCCGATGCCAACCCTTATCTGGCACTGGCAGCAGCTCTTGGCGCAGGCCTCTACGGCATTGAAAAGCAGTGGCAGCCGGAAATCCCAATAACGGGCAATGCCTACGACCAGAAACATCCGGAATTCCTGACCCTGCCCCGAACCTTATGGGATGCCGCTCAAAAATTCAAATCTTCTGATGCGGCGCGCAACCTCTTTGGAGATGCCTTTGTCGATCATTTTGCTGCATCACGGGAATGGGAGGAGCGTGAATTTCGCAAACATATCACTGACTGGGAAATGGAACGATATTTCGAGATAATATAATATGTTAGCAACACCCATGAGATCTATTAAAGGCGATGCCCGCAACCGAGACAAGAAAGATGAATAAAACATTCTCCGTTATCAGCCCTGTTGATAACGCTCCCTGTGTGGAAAGAGTTTATGCAGATCGGCATAACATTGAAAAAAGACTGGACAGGGCGAAAGCAGCACAGCAGACCTGGAAAAATGTTCCTCTTACCCGACGTAAAGCTCTCTGCACACAA
>JAFDME010000028.1 GCA_019306075.1 Deltaproteobacteria bacterium
GCAAGGCAGATGGTTTCATGATGAAATCCAAGTTTGGTATCGCGGTTTCTTCTGAAGTTATGGCTATCCTTGCAATCGCTAACGACCTGAAAGATATGCGTGAGAGAATGGGCAAAATTGTTGTTGCCTATACTAAGAAAGGAAAACCTGTCACCACTGAAGATCTGCAGGTTGCCGGTGCCATGACCGCGTGGATGGTTGATGCTATCAATCCATCGCTGATGCAGACCCTGGAAGGACAGCCTGTTCTCGTTCATGCCGGACCATTTGCCAATATTGCTATTGGACAGAGCTCGGTAATTGCTGACAAGATTGGTCTGAAACTTGCCGATTACCATGTGACAGAATCAGGCTTTGGTGCTGATATCGGTTTTGAGAAATTCTGGAACCTCAAGTGCCGTTTTTCCGGTCTCGTTCCGGATTGTGCTGTTATTGTTGCTACTATCCGCGCACTTAAATGCCATGGTGGAGCGCCTGTACCGGTTCCTGGCAAACCGATGCCTGAAGAGTACAACAGTGAGAATGTTGAATGGGTTGCAAAGGGCTGTTCCAACCTGATCCACCATATCAAAAACGTACGTAAAGCCGGCATCAGCCCCGTTGTCTGCATTAACGCATTCTACAATGACACAGATGCGGAAATCGCCAAAGTTCGTGAACTGAGCGAGGCAGCCGGTGCCAAGGTTGCCCTTTCAAGACATTGGGAACAGGGTGGTGATGGCGCTATTGAGTTTGCCAACGTTGTTATTGAGGCATGTGAAGAAAAGAGTGACTTCAAATTCCTCTACGAACTCGATATGCCGATCAAAGAGAGAATCGAGCTTATTGCCAAAGAAGTCTACGGTGCCAGTGGTGTTGATTATTCAGCTGAGGCAACTACTGCAATTGACAGAATCCAGAGTGACCCGGAACTTGCGAAAATGGGTATGTGTATGGTCAAGACCCATCTCTCTCTCTCCGACAATCCTTCGTTGAAAGGTGTACCAACAGACTGGCGACTGACCATAAGGGAAGTCCTGACCTATGGCGGTGCCGGCTTTATCGTTCCCGTAGCAGGAACCATAAGCCTGATGCCGGGCACCGGTTCGAATCCAGCCTTTAAGCGTGTTGATGTTGATGTTGAAACAGGCAAAGTGGAAGGCGTATTCTAACACCCCTGATCAGCATGGAGGGATGTTTTATCCCTCCATGCTGATATTTAATAGACTCATTTATCATCCACGTATCCCAGGATACATATTGAAGGGAGATCTTATATAATGACTGCTGAAATAATTAGTGGGACTCAAATCAGGAAAGAAATTCTTGCAGAGATTAAGCAGGAAGTTGAGAAAATGAAAGAAAAGCATGGCAAGGTTCCGGGTCTGGTCACCATCCTGGTCGGTTCAAGCCCTGCATCAATAAGTTATGTAACTCTTAAGGTTAAAACTGCACTCAGCCTTGGATTTAATGAAATCCAGGATGATCAGCCCGATGACATCTCAGAAGCTGACCTTCTTGCGCTGATTGATAAATATAATAAGGATCCTGACATTCACGGTATCCTTGTACAGCTGCCGCTGCCCAAACATATAAATGACAAAAAAGTGCTGGTGGCAATTGATCCGGACAAAGACGTTGATGCATTTCATCCGGTAAATGTCGGTCGACTGATGATTGGCGGCGATGAAGTACGCTTTCTGCCATGTACTCCTGCTGGAATCCAGGAAATGATCGTTCGGTCCGGAACGGAAACCTCCGGTGCAGAAGTTGTTGTAGTCGGCAGGTCAAACATTGTGGGCAAACCTATTGCCATGATGATGGCTCAAAAAGGTGTCGGTGCAAACTCAACTGTTACCATCGTTCACACCCGTACAAAAGATCTTGCAGGTCACTGCAAACGTGCAGATATACTGATCGTGGCTGCCGGGGTTCCGGATCTGGTAAAACCCGAATGGATCAAGCCGGGATCAACAGTTATTGACGTTGGTGTCAACCGTGTCGGCATGAATAAGGAGACAGGAAAAGCTATCCTTAAAGGTGATGTCGATTTCGAAAAAGCAAAAGAAATCGCCGGCAAAATTACACCTGTGCCTGGTGGTGTCGGACCGATGACCATCGCCATGCTGATGAAGAACACGCTCAACTCTGCCAAGCAGGCAATTGGCGCCTGATTCGTTCTTTCTCTCCATAGGTTGTGCCATAACGGTGACTCTTTTCACCGTTATGGCGGTTTTATGGAACAGTGCTCTGCAAAAGCAGGCCTGAACAAAAAAAAGCTGCTGAAACCGTCTTTCGGTCTCTGCAGCTTTTTTATTCAAATAGTCTTTTCCTTTAATACACCAGTTAATGGTGGTGGTGTCCTCCATCATCTCCATGATGGTGGTGATGATGTTCCCCTCCTCCCGTTTTCTCTACCGGGCCACCGGCTTCGTTTAATGCCTTTGCAAGCTGGTCATTAACCTTGCCCATCTGCTCAATCGCCTCACCTATACAGTCGGCAATCACCTTATTGGAATCTTCGGCCATACGTTTCTGCCATTTAGCAAATTCTTCCCCGTGTCCCTTATTATGCTCAATCCAGTGCTGCAACAGAACCCGAAGCTTTTCTACATTTTCCATTATTTCTCCAAAAACCAGGCAGATTAAATCTGAACCTTCCAAACAGTCGGAACACTATCCACACAAAAATAAATGGCTTAAACATCAGCCCGTCTTATATAAAAATACCTTCCCGCCATCAAAATCAATTCGCCGGATCGCAACCCCCGGCAGCTCCTGTCTCCCCTCAAACAAGGTAGTAACAGTAAGACCTGAATCGATCACCTCGAGAGCTGTCACATTCTCAAACAACAGTTCCTCTTTACCATCCTGTTCAATTACCACATTGGTCTGACACATTTTCACACTCCAGCACACATTTCGTGTTTCTAGAAAAATAGTATTTCCACATCATCATCCGACTGCAGATCAATCAACTTCAGGCCGTGGATACAGCCCCGCACGCTCAACAATTTCGGGAACCTTTTCCTCCCACTCAATGGCCATAACATGAAAGCCACTGACACCCTTCACTTCCTTCAGCCTCTGCATGGCTTCTACAGCAATGGTAATTCCCTCATCGGCCTGTTTGTCCTTGGGGACACCCGACAAACGCTTAACCAGATCATCAGGAACATCCATGCCGGGCACAGCCTTGCTCAGATATTTTGCCATACCGACCGACCGCATGGGTGTAATCCCAGGCAGAATAAACACTTTCTCGTCCAGCCCTCTGTCACACACACCCTTCATCCATTCTTCAAATTTATCAAGATTGTACACACACTGAGTCTGAATAAATTCCGCTCCTGCCGCTATTTTTTTTGCCAGCCTCGGTACTCTGATATGAAAAGGGTCGGCAAACGGATTCGCTGCAGCACCTACAAACATATTGGGTGGAACCTTGATCTTGTCTCCACCGAGAAACTTACCTTCATCACGCATATATGTCGCTGTCTGAATAAGCTGCATTGAGTCAATATCGAACACATTCTGAGAAGAAGGATGATCACCAAAACTCTGATGATCCCCTGAGAGACAAAGCATATTATTTATGCCGAAGGATGCTGCACCTAGAATATCACTCTGCAGTGCAATCCTATTCCTGTCCCGCACCACCATCTGTAAGACAGGATCAAGTCCTTTCAGCTTCAGATGTACACAGGCGGCGAGACTACAAAGCCTGGTAACAGAAGTCTGATTATCAGTGATATTAATCGAGTCCACATGATCTTTGATCATCTCGCCCTTCTCAATAATCCCGGCGGGATCACTTGACCGGGGCGGACCGCATTCACTGGTAACAGCCATCTGGCCGCTTTTCAATATTTTTTCGAGCTTGCTGTCTGTTTTAATTTCCACGATTAAAACCCCTCCAGTTTAAATGACCTGGGTCCACCTGCACGATCTTTTGACCAGTCTTTTACAGGAGTAATCTTTTCATAATCTTTGATTTTCCCAAGCGCCTCAAGCCGGTCAACAACCAGTTGCCAGGCGCAGTCAATATCTTTGGATATTTCGCATTTCCCATTGGTTGATCCACCACAGGGACCGTTAAATAATCGTTTGCAGCAGCGTGTCACCGGGCAGACCCCCCCCGTCACACCAAGAACACAATCTCCACATGCCTGACATTTTTCAGTGAAGTAGCCATCCTCCTGTACATCTCCAAGAAAGGTGGTATTAAGAGCCGGATAAATTGGCGTTGTTTTATATTTTTGTGCCATAAACTGGACACCTATACCACAAGCCAGGCTGAGAACCGCCTCTGATTCTTTAAGAACCTCTTGCGCCGATTCAAAAAACGGGTGCTCGCACTGCCGCTCTATACCGCCATCGACAATCTCAATATCAACGCCTTCCTGAGTAGCCCGCATTTTTAAAAGAGAGGCCAGAATTTCAGCCTCTTTATTACCGCCCTGGTGGCAAACAGCAACACAGGTATTACAGCCGAATACAGTCAGCTGCTTATGACCTTTGACCATCTCCCATACTTCATCGAATGGTTTCTGTTCTCCTACAATCATAGTCTCTCCACTCCTTCTTCAGTAAGCTGGTAGTTCTTCAGGCAGATACAGCTCAGGCAGCCTGTCTGTTTTTTTCCTCGGCCTCTAACTTTTTCTGGAGTGCAAACCAGATAGGGGATGGCCCCAGTGCACTGATTTTTTCAGTAAACTCAGTACATATTTCCGCCCATCTCGGCCCCTGGGCCGCGGACAGATGAAAAAATTCAAGTCGCCCCGGGTCTATGCCGACAAGGCTCAACATTCCTTTAACTTTCTTGATTCTCTTTACGGCGTTGGTATTTCCTTCCAGGAAATGGCATTGACCTTCCATTCAGCCTGCCGCAAAGACCCCATCCACTCCTCTCTCAAATGCCCGTAGAAGATAAATCTGGTCAAGTTTCCCTGTGCATGGAAGACGTACAACTTTAACATTTGCAGGATACGACAACCTCATCACTCCGGCAAGATCCGCCGCAGCAAATGCACAATAATGGCAAGCGAATGCGATAATATTTGCCTGCCACCCGTCCGGTATATCTTGAGGTGTCTCCAGGCCTTTCGGTTCTTCAATTTTTTCTGATTCAGCTGTCATTTTACAGTTCCTGGTCCAAAAAAATTACAATGCGGTCGCAGAATCTACCATCGCTAGAATCTGGTCATCCCTGAAATAGTTGACTTGATAGGCCTTTGCCGGACAAACTCCAGCACATATTCCACAGCCGGTACATTTGACCTCATTATGACTTACTTTCCCATCCTCATCAATAAACGGTGCACCAAAAGGACATCTTTTCACACACATCAGGCATGACATGCAGATATCTCTGTTATGCTTCGAAATAACACCTGAAACAGTTAAACTGTCCTGGGACAAAAGCGCCCCAGCCCGACCAGCCGCGGCCTGAGCCTGCCCAATCGTCTCTTCCAGATTTTTCGGTGCATGGGCAAGGCCAGCGAGGAAAAAGCCCTCAGTCGGAAAATCGACAGGCCTCAGTTTCACGTGAGCTTCCATAAAAAAACCATCAATATTGCAGGTTAATTTGAATTTCTTTGCCAGCTCATCCCCTTCAGGCTGGGGCCTGAGCCCTGTGGACAACACCACATAATCAGCATCTATGGCGATCTCTTTACCAAGCACCTTGCCGGAAAGAGTAACCGTAAGGCCGGAGTCTTCCTGGGTTACCTGGGGCTTGTCGTCAGGGGTATAGAGCAGGAAAATAACCCCGAGATCCCGTGCCTTTCTATAGTAATCCTCCTTCAGTCCATAGGATCGGATATCACGATAAATCACGACAACTTGTGCATCAGGCGCCTTTTCCTTAATGGCGATACTGTTTTTCAGGGCATCCTGACAACAGATTCTTGAACAGTAGTTATCAGGTTCTTCCCTGGAACCGACACACTGAATCATCACATAACTTTTGTCGTTATCCGGCCCCTTTTCATCCAGTATTTTTTCAAGCTCACGCTGGGTGATGACATTTTCAGCTTCCGTATAGCCATATTCAGTCGGACTATACTCAGTTCCTCCTGTGGTTATAAGCAGAGCCCCATGATCAATACTCTTCCCATTGTCCAGTGTTGTGACAAAATTACCAACAAAACCATCAAGATTTGCAACTGTAGTCCCTGTATAAACAGTAATATCCGGATTGCTGTTCACTCTCTTGATAAGATCTGTCAAAAAATCCTGAACATTGTCCCCTTCCAGAGTAAAATAAACATCTGCAAGCAGCCCGCCGAGAGTTTCATTTTGTTCTACCAGATAAACACCGTAGCCCTGTTCAACAAGAGAAAGAGCTGCAGTCATACCTGCAACACCTCCCCCGACAACAAGAGCGGAATGTGTAACCCCGACTGAACTAGTATTAACAGGAACATCGAGTCGCGTTTTGGCAACGTTCATTTTGACAATTTCGATCGCCTTTTCTGTTGCCCGCTCCTTATCGGCCATATGACACCAGGAACACTGCTCCCTGATATCCGCAAGCTCAAACAAAAATTTATTCAACCCCACTTCTCTTATCGTATCCTGAAAAAGAGGTCCATGGGTTCGGGGTGTACAGGAGGCAACAACCACCCTGTTCAGTCCTTTCTCCTTAATAACATCTCTGATTTTCTGCTGACCATCGGGGGCACAGGCATAAACAACGGTCTCAGTAAAAACCACCCCCGCTTCACCTGCAACCTCATCTGCAACCTTCTGGACATCAACAGTTCCGGCGATATTGGTTCCACAGTGACAAACAATTACACCGATCTTCGGTTCCTGACCGGTGACATCTGTTTCGGGAGGAAGAACAACCTCTACAACCTCTGTCCCTCTACTTGCGCCAAGGGATGCCATACTTTTTGCGGCCGCGCTGCTTCCCTGAATTACAGTCTCAGGAATATCTTTTGGCCCCTGGTATGTTCCGGCAACAAATATACCACCTCGGCTGGTTTCCACAGGCCGCAGTTTAGAAGTCTTTGCAAAACCGTATTCATCGGTGTCAATGCCGAATATTTTGGAAAATTCGGCCGCATCATTTCTCGGTTCAAAACCGATTGAAAGGATGACCATATCAAACTCTTCATTTACCAGCTTTCCCTCTTCATCCACTGAGTGAATAATGAGGTTTTTGCTCTCAGGATCCTCAATTACCTCGGAAACCATTGCTCTCTTATACTTCACCTCTGCATCATTTTTGGCCCTGTCAATATACTTATCAAAATCCTTGCCGAAGGCTCTCAACTCCATATAAAAAACGGTGGAATCAACTTCGGGATCATGCTCTTTTGCTATGATCGACTGCTTTGCCGCATACATACAGCAGACAGAGGAGCACCAGGGGTTGGCATTATGGCTGTTTCTAGAACCAACACACTGAATCCATGCAAGTTTTTTTGGATGACCACCGTCGGAAGGTCGCTCGACGGTACCGCTGCAGGGGCCTGATGCTGAGAGTAATCTCTCAAACTGCAGAGAAGTAACCACATTTTCATGCCGCCCATAACCAAACTCCTGCCTGATGTCAGGCTCGTAGGTCTTCAGTCCGGGGGTGAGAATAATGGAACCAACATTCAAATCGTACTGCTTATCTTTATCCTCAAAATTGATAGCATCGGCATCACACACCTTCTCACACTTACGACACACTCCCTTATTGAGAAAGAGGCAGTGATCCCCGTCTATCGCTCTGGTATTGGGAACTGCCTGGGGAAAAAGGGCATAGATAGCTCTTCGTTTGTTCAGCCCCTGGTTAAAAATATCAAGGACCCTGGATGGACACGTCGCTTCACAAGCACCGCAACCGGTACATTTCTCGGCGTCAACGTATCTGGCTTTTTCTTCAATGGTGACAGTGAAATCCCCCTCTTCACCGGCAACCTTGATCGCCCGGGCCAGGGTATACATTTTGATATTGGGATGCCTGCTGGACTCAACCATACGGGGTGAAATCATGCACATGGCGCAGTCTCCCGTAGGAAACGTTTTGTCCAGCCTGGACATTGTTCCACCGATCGACGGTTCATCGTTAATCATATGAACCAGAAGGCCGCTATTTGCCAGGTCAAGGGCGGACTGCATCCCCCCTATCCCCGATCCAACCACCAGAGCTGAGCCTTTCCTGTCTTTCCTATCCTGCCCGGGGGTAATCCTGGTCACATCAAGATCCTCCATAAAAACCAGTACCTGATCTTCATCTGCAGGTTACACCAGCACAGAAAACAGATCGCAGGCACCAATCAAAACTATTCCAAAAGACAACCTGTAAGTATAAAATCCAATCCCAGAGCATTATAATAGATAATCACTGATATCATAGCTTTTTTTAACGTGACACTAAATTATCTGAAATAATTATACCTAACTGAAGATTATTTTATAGAATCATGAAGTTCTGCCGGATCAGCCCGCAACAGATATCTCATATAAATTAATCTGATTACTCCTCAAACTCAGTTGCCAGCAGATGCCCTTCTCCCAGTTTAGCTGGCAGCAAGTGTTGCAGCGGGGTACGTGTAAACAATCCCGCAGCGAGGCACGAGCGTGGACGTTTGCACGTACCCTGCTGTAACACTGCAGGTAAGTGCCATGGAAGTAAATTCATCCACATAATTTTAAACGACCATACTCAGTTTTTTGTTTTTTATTACAGAAATTCTGGAGTAAAACACTAAAGTTCAGTGGTAATCAAATAAATTAAAAAAATGAGT
This sequence comes from Deltaproteobacteria bacterium, assembly GCA_019306075.1. Classification (GTDB taxonomy): domain Bacteria; phylum Desulfobacterota; class Desulfobulbia; order Desulfobulbales; family Desulfocapsaceae; genus Desulfomarina. The sequence continues at coordinate 8,727 of JAFDME010000028.1, forward strand.
TACGCCCTGAAATAATATAAAAAAAAGTTCCATCTATTCATAATTGAACAGATGGAACTTTTCGGCCCGGCCGCCTGAGATATAAAAATGGCTTTTTTATGAATGGATCACAGATGACAAAAACTGACGCAACTGTAACGTTAGTAACGTTACCAGTGCTTCATCCCGTCAACTCCATCGCCTGATCAGTCAGTAACTTTTTAAACCGATCAAATGTCACAGGATACCCGGTCAAAGTGATCCCCATCCAATCTGCATATTCGAGAAAATCCTCCGGGGTTTCCGCCATATAATTATCCATAAAACCCACCGCATCCAAAACAATTGCACCACCACTATGCCTGGGGAAATTCTCATTGGCCAGTGCCTTATCCCACCCCTTGAACACCTTTTGACGAAATTTGATCCATCCAGGCGTCATCCACCAGACAGGTTCCCCCCCAGCCAATTCAGAACCAATTTCATTTCGCTCATCCTCGCTTGCAAGCATATCCATACAATGGGTTGCATCAATTCGTCTGATACCTTCACCCTGCTCTTCGATAATTGTCTGCATACTCCGCGTTGGGTGATCAATATTAACGTAGCAGAACTTGCCGCCATAGACGACGATCACTTTATCATTTTTCTCTTTTGCTTTAGCGATCTGCTTCACCAGCTGCTGTTCAAGCTCCTTCACATCCTGATGAAGACCGGGAATTGTATAAAGAATTTGCGGTGTATCAAGAAAGCCCTCCTCGCGAAGATAGTTTAACTCAAGACTCATCGTGCCACATGAAACAATGGCGATATCGGCAAATGATACTGTATTCATCCTGTTCCCCTCAGCATATCTTTATTCAAGCCCCCCGGACAGGGGGATAAATATTTTATTTTTCTGCTCTCAGCATGGTCACGGCCCTTTCCAGCTCTGACTGCAGATTGGCAATATCGGAACCATCTGGGTGTCCGACCGCCCCAGGTGCATCTTTAACCCATGGAGGTTGAGGATCTTTCTGCTGCACCTTGGCAAGGAATTCCTTTTTCACCTCACCCTGGCAGTTAAATGTCCCCAAAACCTTACTTGAAGAGACCAGCTCCTTTGCCTCCTGAATCGCTTTTTGTGCGTGTTGAGAGCTGGCGCTAGCACCATGAGTGGCAAAAAGGAACAGATTTCCCGGGGCAATAGTCGCCAGATATTCCAGGGATTCCGGATCTGCCTTCCCCCCCTGCAGCCAGAACCCGACAACAATAAAATCATATCCTGAAGAATCCGGCTTTTCCTCAACCGTTCTCAAAAAATTCTCACCCGGCAGAAAATCATACACAGCTTCGGCCAGTTTCCTGGTGTTTCCTGATTTACTGGAATAAACAATCAATGTTTTCATAGTGCCTCCCTCAAAATTCTTTCCATTTAGAAAATAAATAACCTTCATCCACAACTGCCGATTATACTTTTCACATCCACCTTTCTGCTTATCTTACAAAAATAGTGCCAGCAAATACATCTCACACAAAATAATCCCTTTTCTTTGTAATATCAGCGTTAAACATACATACTGCATATTACCCCGCAACCCGACAGTAACGTTACTGCCTCTACATGCAGCCGGTAACGTTACATTCATGATAGCAAAATTGCCCAAAACCGGTTCCGGTGCAGGATATTCAAACAAACCATCTCAACCATAACTTGACGTACATTGATAAAGTGTAGTATCAATACGTTATTTGATTTTTCGTAAACTTTTTATCCGGCATTACAGCTGGTTTGAAACTGTGACAATTTTCAGCGCAAATGGGATTCGAATAAAGATAGTTCTCCTGTAGCCCGATCATTTATTTTCATGCTCTGGCATGTCTTTTATTTCCTGTCAACTTTATCAGATCTTAAAAAATGAAACTTCAACGACCTGTTTTAAAAACTGTTATTGCATTGTATCTGTTTGTTCTCTGCACTTCGGCTACATCATTTGCCCAGCAAACTACCCGGACTACCAACTCCACCCCCTCAGACCAACCGGTTATAGGATCAGACGCGGATCCAGGTGATGGCTGGTGGTCAAGCATGCCCAAAGAGAAAAAAATGCTTTACACCACCACTGCTTCAGCAGCAGCAATCGGGCTTTGGGGACTTGCAACATGGGACTACGGATCCTCTGGCTTCCACAGCGCTGATGAAGGCTGGTTTGAGGAGGATTCCAAATATGGAGGAGCTGATAAACTCGGCCACTTCTGGGCAACATATGCATTTTCTGACGCCTTGACAGGCCTCTACAAGAGCTGGGGTTATGAGTCGCAGAAGGCAAATAACTATGGAGCACTCTCGGCGTTTCTTGTCCAGTTTGCCATGGAATTTGGAGATGCGACCAGCGAAACCCAGGGTTTTTCATGGGAAGATGTGGTAATGGATGGCATTGGAGCTTTAACCAGCATTCTGATGGAAAGATACCCCGAACTTGACAGAAAAATTGACTTCAGGATTGAGTATATCTTTAATGTTGATATCAATAATATTTTTGACGACTATTCCAACCAGTTTTATTCAATGGTATTAAAACTGGATGGTTTTGATTATATCGAAAACAGTTTCCTGAAATATCTTGAATTCAGCGCTGGATATTACTCCCGCGGCTATGATACAGAAGAAGTGGATAGACAGAGATCTTTCTATGCCGGTATCAGTCTGAATTTTTCCAGGTTCTTTTATCAGAACGACTGGAACAAAACCGGCAAACTCCTTGAGTACTGGCAGCCGCCTTATACGGTTCTCAAAGCTTCTCATGATCTTGACTGATAAACTTAAAAAATTTATATACATTCACACCCGTTTATCGAATTCATATGATAGACATTTCCAACTCAATTAATGGAGGAAGTACAAATGAAAGCAATTATATCAAAAGAGTGTATGGGCGACAGAAACTGCAACAAACTGTGTGAAGAGGTCTTTGAGTATGACGAAGACCAGCTTATCTCAATTGTAAAATATGATGTAATACCCGCACATCTTGAGGCAATTGTTCAACAGGCTGCAGACGAATGCGGTGCCAAAGCGATCACTATTGAGAAATAGCCGGGAGAGAACATATGGTTAAGTTTCGTGAAAGCAGGACTGCCCACAATCTGCTACTGTCATATTCTGCCGAAGCACAGGCACGAACACGGTATAACTTCTTTGCCACTCAGGCACGGGAAGAAAAGTTTATTCAGATTGCAAAAATATTCGATGAAACTGCTGAACAGGAATATGAACATGCACTGCGGTTCTTTAAATTCTTTAATGGCGGTGAACTTGAAATCTGCGGGACTTTCCCCTCCGGCGTGATTAAAGACACCCGGGCCAACCTCCTGTCCTCTGCAGAACTGGAGCTCTATGTACATGATAACATGTATAGTGTTTTTGCCCGGATCGCTGAAGAGGAAGGATTTCAGAGAGCGGCCGATACATTTAACGCCATAAATGTGGCTGAGAAACACCATGAGCTGATGTTCCGGGAACTTGCCGAAAATCTTGCCACCGGCAGGGCTTTTTCCCGCGTTGATCCGATTACCTGGAAATGTTTGGGATGCGGTTACCTGCACGAAGGCACTGAACCCCCGGAGAAATGCCCGGCCTGCGTCAGGCCCGGAACATTTTTCGAGATTCTGGTAAAAAACTGGTGAAATAAGAAAGCCGCTATATGTTTACAGCAAATAGCGGCCTACCAGTCAAATCAGCGATAAAGCCTTTTTGATCGCTTTCTGCAACTCTTTGTCATGAATTTTTCCCGCAAAATGGACAGGGCTCTTGCCATACAGAGGATCCCATCCAGCCGGATCTGCGGTGCAGTAAAACTGGGTTTCAAGACCTATTTTTCTAGCCGCATCATCTGCAGGATGACCAATTAATCTTTTGGCAACCTCCCAGGTGGCGCCGCAGGGTGCACCCCGCACAACTTCCACTTTAGATATCCTGCCGTCACTGATCTCTACCTCAAACTCCGGTGCTCCAAATATCTCTCCATATCTGCCAAGACCAGCCTGCCTTGGAAGACCGCATCAGGTAGGCGGAGTCGCCACCCATTTGGAAATAATCTTCTTTCCCGAAGAAATAACCGGGATTTCTTTTTCAGCACAGAGCGCAACGAGATCCTGTGATAGATCGTAATGGTTTAAAAAATCGAGTACCAGGTCACAGGAAATGTCGGCGGGAAGATACTCACTGGTATCATCGAGCACCAGAGGCAAAGCCTCATCTATAGAGATCACTTCAAGGTGAAAGAGGTCTCCCCCATATTGTTTAACACCGGCAATTTTCTGTTCGCCACTGCCGTTTTGCTGAAATATCAACAATTTTTGAGGCGACTTCATTTTCTTATTTTCTTTATTTTTTTTATTGTCCATACTCTTCTCTATTATTACATTTCTTATCGAACTCCGGAGTATTATATATCCAGCCGTACCCACCTGGTACAATACCTGTAGACAGCTTCCAGAAGTTTTTTTCTGTTCAGATTTTTATGCATAAAAACAAGAAACTCACCATTTCCATTCCGACAGAGAACCATGCCTGAATCAAGATCAACCCTCTCCTCATCATAACTGGCCGCAACAGGCTCGTCTATTTCGTGAATATCCAGTTCATCATCCTGATACTGAAAATATGCCATCTGAGCCATGGCATGATATTCATGTTTGGCATGAGCACCATCTTTCACAGTGAACATTTTTATGTAGCCGGCCTCCTCAATACTTTTCTCAGGAACTATGATAACACTCTCACTCTCTGCGAGAATCTTTTCACCTGACAGAATAACAATTGACGTGGACATTTTATTTCATTCCCCCATGGAAACACTTCTGCAACGGTAACACAGCTCCACCTATATAAAAATCAGTGCAGTCCCAACCTTTAATACCTTACTCCGTAAAAGCTGTAAAAAAACACAGGTAAGCGAAGACTCCGAGAAAATGAAGAAGGGTATTTAACCATAAAACTAGGTAGATACCTCCAAGGTACTTACTTGCAGCTTGTCTGCGTTAGACTCTCACATGGTCTCTTCCCAGGAAAGTATCCGTGAACTACCGGCCATATTCAGAATGCAAAAAGTAATCACGAAATAAAAAATGGGAAACTGAATATAATACTCCAGTTTCCCATGCTGACTCTATCTGCAGCAACAGCCGGACAGAAATAATACCTTACTTCTCAAGCTGCACGGCACAGACCTTGGCTTCCATAATTTTGCAGACAGGATCCATGGCATCACTTGTGAGAAGATTTGCAGCAGCTTCACTGTAATGAAAAGGTATAAAAACAACATTCGCAGGAACAATTGAGGAAACTCTCGCTTTCAGCCTGATCTTTCCCCTGCGTGAAGAGACGGTCAGTTTTTCACCGTCACTGATACCGAGAACATCAGCATCTGAAGGATTAAGTTCAACGAAAGGCTCAGGAGCCACTTTATCAAGCCCCTTCGATCTCCTGGTCATTGTTCCGGTATGATAATGAAACAACTCTCTTCCTGTTGTAAGAACGTAAGGATACTCTTTATCCGGCAACTCGTCCGAGGCAACAAAAGGAACAACACTGAAAAGTGCCTTGCCACCTTCCCTGTTAAAGGTCTCCGCAAAAAGATAATCAGTACCGGGATGGTCCTCGGCGGGACATGGCCACTTCAGGCTCTCTTTTTCAAGCCTCTCATAACTGATGCCGGCAATTCCCGGCCAGAGTGAGGCCGCTTCGGCGAAAATCTCTGCAGGGTCGGCAACTTCTGCAGGAGCTCCTTCCCTGTCAATACGCTTATACACCTGATCTATAATGGCCAGATCCGTCTTTGCCTCGCCAGGTGAATTGACTGCCTTGCGAACCCGCTGAACCCGCCGCTCAGAACAGGTAAATGTTCCATCTTTCTCGGCAAAAGATCCTCCAGGCAGAACAACATCAGCAAGCCTGGCGGTCTCGGTCATGAAAATATCCTGAACAACGAGAAAATCCAGGCTCTCAAATGCCTTCACGGAATGAGTAGTATTAGGGTCAGACATGGCAGGATTTTCACCATAGACGTACAGTCCCTTCAACTCACCGCTAAGCATTGCACCGGTCATTTCGGTTGCAGCCAGGCCAACCTTACCCGAAAGCGGCCGCCCCCAGGCCTCCTCAAATTTTTTCTGTATTTCAGGATTATCAACTTTCTGATACCCGGGGTAGACATTAGGCAGCCCGCCCATATCACAGGCTCCCTGAACATTGTTCTGTCCTCGTAAGGGATTAACGCCGCAGGACTTTTTACCCAGATTACCAGTAAGCATGGCCAGGTTACCGACAGCGAGAACATTGTTTGTCCCCATGCTGTGCTGGGTAATACCCATCGCATAATAGATACCGGCACACCCTGCTGATGCATAAATTACAGCAGCTTTCTTAATATCTTCCGCCGGTACACCGGTAATTTCCTCGCCATATTCCGGAGTAAAAGGTTCAAGAGATTTTACGAATTCTTCATACCCTTCTGTTCTGTTTTCAATAAATTCCCTGTCTTCCAGTCCCTCTGCCAGAATCACATTCATAATAGAGTTGAGCAGGGTCGCATCAGTACCCGGCCGATGACGCAGCCAGAGTGTTGCAAACTTCACCAGTGGAATTTTGCGGGGATCGGCAACAACCAGCTGAGCCCCCTTAGCCACTGCCTCTTTCATCCGCAGAGCAATAATCGGATGGTTTTCTGTGGTGTTTGATCCTATAACAAAAATTGCCTCGTTATCTGCAATCTCCGCTACAGAATTAGTCATTGATCCTGAACCAAATTTTGCGGCCAGACCGGCCACGGTTGCGCTGTGTCAGTAGCGGGCGCAGTGATCAACATTATTTGTCCCGATCCCGGCCCGAAAGAGCTTCTGAAAGAGGTAGTTCTCTTCATTAGTGCATCTTGCAGAAGTCAACCCCCCGAGAGCATCCGGGCCATGCTTCTCCTTGATCTCCAGCATTCGGGAGGAAATCATGTCGAGTGCTTCTCCCCAGGAGGCAGTTTCAAACTCGCCACCTTTTTCCTTTCTAATAAGGGGAGTTGTCAACCGATCTTCGCTGTTGATAAATTCAAAGCCAAAACGGCCCTTTACACATAACCAGCCTCGATTATGGTTAGTAGGGTCGGAGGTAATCTTGAATACCTTGTCACCCTGACTATGAAGAGTAAGATTACAGCCGCAGCCACAATAGGTGCATGTTGTTTCCGTCTCCACATCTCCGCCCTTACGCGGATAGCCGGCCCATATTTTCCCTGACAACGCCCCCGTGGGACAGACTGAGACACACTGCCCACAGAATTCGCAGTTCAGATCATGACCAAAGGGAGGAGTAATCTTTGCTTCAAACCCTCTCTCTGCAAAACCGATCGCACCGACTCCCTGAACCTCCTCACAGACCCGGACACAAAGCCCGCACATCACACATTTGTTCTGCACCCGAGTGATGAAAGGGTTTTTATCGAGGCTGTTATGGGCGCGCATTTCACCACCGAATCGGTTATTCCGGATATCGAAGGAATAGACGAGTTCCTGAAGTTTACAATCCCCGGCGCTGATACAGGTCATACACTCATTGGGATGGTCGGACAGCAGGA
>JAFDME010000029.1 GCA_019306075.1 Deltaproteobacteria bacterium
AACGTATAGAGCTACGACTTGTGCCAACTCCTCATCGAAGGGTGTCGAATCGCTATCTTGGAAATTAAGTTTAACACCATCCCACACTAGGAGCAATGAAGTCTCTGTCGTGACTCGTCTCCAAGTAGGAGTTCCTGTTGCAGGGGTTACTGGTGAAGTTGAAAGTGGGTAAGTAAATACTGTAGGACTAACTCTGGTGATGATGTGCTCACCGATGTATTCAGGTTGGACTGTATCTAAGATCTCCACTACGTCGTGGCTTTCCAATCCATGCTCTATACCAGTGTCTACAGTAACCACACCTGCAGCATACGTCATAGATACTACAGGCAGAGCGTGACCATCTATTCTAGGAGAGATGTAGAACTCAGTAGCCTTAGGAGATACCGCTATGTAAGCAGCTTTCTTTGGGTGCGGTATGATAGGCTCGTCGTAAAGGAAAGGGGATGATCCGTTATTGATGTCAGACTTATCTGGGAACCTGCGTTTATCTCCGTAGATAATCGCATCACGGTCAACCCAATCTAAGAAACGTAAGGGTATCTTTCTCGAAACTTGATGATCATCCCTGATATCTTCTTCAAGGATCCACGCTTCCATTAAGTCAGCCCCCACTGGAAGATTACCCTTATGGGCATTTCCCTCCATGCCGAGATCTGATGGAATGTAAAGCGTCTCATGCCCAAGCCTATAGTATTTAATGAGTCGCTGCACATTTATAACACCTGCACGAAGAGCTTGATCTTTATACTTTTGCAGAGACCTCCCTTTACGGAGAGCATCTACAGGCATATTCTCATCGACAGTGTCCTTGAATTCTAAGAAAGTCATGTCAAGAAATTTACTCTATTATTTTATTGAAGGCAAGTCGAATATAGCAATAATGACTCACCACGATTATGAGATTAGTATACATCATTGGTAACAAGGAATCCGGCAAATCAACGCATGCTGATTGGTTGGTAGAAAAGCACGGCTTTGTCCGTATGAGTCTGGCATCCCCTATAAGGAGGATCGCTGCTCATATTATTAGCAAATACTGCGGTATGTCCGTAGAGAAGATTGAAGACTACCTGTTTACTGGAGACTTATATAGCCACTTTAAGACAGCTAAGGTTGAGTGTGATGGTATCACGCTGGACGGTCTGAGGAGATTGCTCGAAGGCTTAGGCGAGGGTGTCTGCGAGGAGCTGGAAGAATTAGCATTTGTAAATAAATTTATAAAAGACTTCAAAGCTCTGGATCCTTCAGCTCGGGTGGTATTAGATGATGCAAGGAAACCTTTCGAGGCTTCCGCTCTTGAAGAACTCGGAGGCGTAGGTATCTTTCTAAACAAGCCCGGTTCTGACAAGCCAGACGTAGTGACAGAGCGGTGTCAGCATAACGTCGATACTGGATTAATCGTGCCATCGTTCACGATCGATTACGATCTAGGAATTGAAGGAAGTCAGGCGAGGCTAACCGAGGTGCTTAACTTAAGGATCTAATCGTCCTTACGACGATTACCTTTCTTGGCTAAAAGCCTACCTCTTACTATAAGGTATAGGGAAACACAGGCGGAAAGTCCGCCACCGACAGCTGCAAGCCAGCTCCCTAAAGCTTGAGTCCACTCCATCCACGCAGGAAGGGTGACGACAGCTAAGGCCTCGGCGTGTTTCGAGAACCATGATAATCCCATGGCTCCGATCCCAACAAAGAAAGTGATTACAGGATTAGTCATATTATCTACTCTGTCTATCATAGTGGTCATTAGCTGTCAATCTACATCATTATCCTTGACAAGTCAAATTAAGCGATACCCCAATTTTTAGTAAGGACGATCGATAGTTTGATGTAGGGTATAAGCACATTTAATGTTTACAGTGATCTTTGGTTAATGTGGTTGAAGGGTGTTTTCATGATAATGTAGAACACTACCATAAGAATAGGTTGGCACATCCCGTAAGCTATTCCTTGGTTTGAAAGATCTGCCAAATATTGGGTAATTGTGGTGGAACTGAATCCGAGGAATTCCCTCTTGGACTCTCCGGCACTGGGGAGGAGGGTAGTTGCTTTAATGTGGGGTTGTCCTGCAAATAGCTGGACGACGTAACAATACGTGTATGCGAGCAGCCCCACAACAGCCCACTTAACAGTAGTAGCCAGAGAAGTAACGACATCACGCTCCTTCTCTTTGAGGTAGATGCCGTATTCTTTGCCATGTAATTTGAACCCATAAAACTTCTCACTTTCTGTTTCTTCGATTTGAACTTCATGGTCACGGACATCCTGACCTTCACCTCGTAAAGCATGGATCTTACGTTCCTCTGCTTCACTCTCGGCTTTCATAAATCTCAAACGCATCTTAGCTTCCATGCTACCTTGCAGAATGCCAACAGCCCCACCAGCAAAAGATGAGGCTAAAGGTATTACGTCTGAAATTAATTCTAACATTTTAGAGGATGCCACCAGCCCGAAGACTGGTGGCTTTAAAGATTACTCTAATGTCCATCCTTCGTTGAAGGCTGGTAACCCTTGTGCTCCTTCAAAAGCGAGAAGAGCAGCGAAAGCTACCGAATCGATGTTCTCCTGAACCGTTTTACTACCATCAGCAGAACCAGTGAAGTCCATCGCTAACCGAATACGGTAAGCCTGACACATGAAATTTGCGTCAATAGGATCTGTTTCCTGCGTTGGTGGATTGTCGGCACAAGCTTGGTCTTTGTGAACCAATACTATAACCTCACCTCTTTTAGTGTCTACATTTTCAATCAATGCGACTTTGCCTGATGTGTGTGTTAATTGCATTTTAGTTTTTATTTAGTGTTTGCTTTGTTCCATCTGAACCACCCAAAGAGGGCGACCCCGATGAAGAATAAAGTTCTAGTAAAAAGATTAACTCCGCTTTCTTTCATAGCTTGGTAGAAAATAGCGTCGGCCATCAACTTACTGTAGTCTTTCGTAGCATATAATCTATCATGAACAGCCGAAGGTAAAGCATAATCTTCACGATCGCTAGGGTAAATGAGACATACTGGAAAAGGGATCGTAGCAAAGTCAGTGACGAAACCCTCGTCGATCTCAGCTTTTAGAGAGTCGTTCTTCCCGTAGAAGAACTCCATATCCCGAGTGGCTTCCCACCGTTTCTCTCCGATTTTCTCAAACCCATCCATTACCTGTTATCAGTTACAGCATCGATAGCCTCTTTTGTTTGTGCGTCAAAGATTTGTTTCTTAAGCCCACGTCCAGTTCCCCAATGAGTTGCGACTGTGCCTACGGCTGTATTCCAGAAGGAGTCGACATCGACTTCATTAAGATCGTAGATGTCGTTATCCTTAGTTGTAATCTCAAATGGGAAAGTGAAGTCTGCTTTATTGTCATGGATGGTATTCCAGTTGTTCTGTGCGTAGATAGAAAGACTAAAAGTCTTACCATCAAACATGAACCCATTAGAGATAAGTTCAGCAGTCCTCTTATCAACCTTACCGTAGCACTCTTCTTTATGCTTCGCCATGTCATAGGGATCGTGTACTTTAACCAAAGCGTTAAGAGCTGCCATGTTTTCAGATGGTATCTCTGCTGAACCTAAGAGTTCTACCGAATCTCCTTTTTCAGAGATACTGCCATAAGCCGGGAACAGACCACTGTCTATAATCTCCTGTTGAAGTTTAAGACGATTCACCCCTTTAAGGTCTATATCGTCGTTCTTACTATATGTTTTTCTTACTTCCATCACGCTAAATTTTTTGAGTTAACTTCTACAATTTCTACACCTTGTTGTCTAATGAAATTGATTTGGTCGAGGATTGCTTGTTTAATCTTATCTTTAAATTGAATTGCTTGGAATCTTTTATTAATAGCGTCCCAACTTATTATAACACCTGATTTATCAGGTCTAAGTAATTCGTTCTTCCAACCTCCTCTTATAAATTCACATTCAAATTGTTTACACTCATCTGGGTGTTTACCGTGGATACCACAACCTTCACCTGTGCAATTAGAGCAAAGAGTGTTAACTGGTTTAGATAACTCTTTTATCTCGAATACTTCACAGCAAGCTGTGCATGTGCCACACTTACTCACCCGGCTCTATCTCCCTTACTATTATTCCCCGGAGATCCCCGATAGCTTCGCAATCGTCGGTTCCCCAGAATATGATACTTAATGTATTGACTCCAGCAGTAGGCTTACCTCTCCAGAATGTCGTTAAGAACCCTTGGTATTCAGGGTCGTCGATAGTATAGACTCTACGCTCAGTCTTAGGTTGAGGAGTTCCATTGTGAGATACAGCGACACGTGCTCCATTGTCACCCTTACCTGTAGTTTGGAAAGCACCGCCAAATACAATTTCTATATCGTGGTCTAAACTTTTAGGCGTAAATGAGAAAGTCATCTCTGCTAAAACAGGAGCAGAATTTATATCGGTCGCTGTCGTAGCCGGGTCTAAGGTCACACCCTCAACGAATTGCTCAAAGACGAGAGCTTTGAACTTCCCACCTAAAGCACTTATAAAACTTTTCGCATCTCTTACTGTGAAACCCATGACTATACTAGTATTGAAGCTGTTTTAAGATTGTTATCGTTTACGAAAACCTCGTTCTCCTGCACGTCGTAACTAGCACCGCCGACATTTTCAAGATAATAGAAAGGGATGTTACCAAGGTTTAACTGGCAACCATATATGTGAAACCCAGTATTAACTGAAGAATTTGGACAGTTAAAGTCCAACCAGTCAGACCCACCATGCACTACAGGGACAACGTAAGGATACCAAAGTCCAGTAGTCGGTCTTAAGATATGAGATCCTTGACCGTCTCCGTAATCAACCCGGAAGTTACCGTCACCTATAACACGCTTGATCCAGCATGAAAAAGTGTAAGGCTCCCCAGCAGACGGAACGGTGATGAGTTGCTGCCTCATCACTAAAGTAGAAGTCCCGAACAAAATATTGTTAGCGTTGTTAGCTCTACCTAGAGGATCAGCAACGTCCTTAGTGCAAGAGATAACGTCATCGTAATCCCACCGACCGACACCAGTCCCGGTAACGGTCATGTCGTTGTTATTACCGATAATGTTCTGTTGAGTTACTGAAACTTTTCTTAACTTACTAGAAGCATCTGATACTGTGAAACCCATTATTCATCTTCCATTTCCTCACCATCAGCCCAAGATCTTAACTGACCACCCCCAGCACCAGATCCTTGAGTAATAGTGATTATTATATCTGTGATTGCGTCTGCATTAGGGGTTTCAATTTTAGCTATGAAACCAGCAGCAGACCCGGAAGGTATCGTAACGCCCGTTGCAAACTTAGTTAGATTACCTGTCACACCAACGTTGAAGATTAAGTCTTGTGCGAAAGACCCGGACATTCTCCTAACTTTAACGAAGTTAGGGCTGAATGTATGACCAGTAGGGGCAGAGTAAATTGTTTCACCTGCACCGTTTGCATCAATCAACAAGGTAGCTTCGACAGCTTTAACATACTTCTTAACAGTTTGTTTAGTAGTGTTGTCGATTGTCGAGCTTAACGCTAGGTCTGTTCTTGGGTTTGAGATCTGCTCAGAGTCTCTAACGATAACGTGAGACCTTGTTGAGGCAGAACCCATCTGGAAGACTAAGTTGTCAACCTGACCAGCACTATCGATGATGAAGTCATCTTTGCGTCTTAACCAGTAAGAGTCTCCGACGTTGATGAAAGCATCGCCTGAAAGTGTAAGTTGAGTTTCAGAATCTACACTACTAACAGTGTATTCTTTATACCCGTTAACTTGGAAAGAACCTGTGTAGTTAAAGCTACCCCCGGTGCTCACAACTGTATCTCCTACCTGAACACCATCGGTGATGAATGTGGCAGCAGCATCGATGAGCAATCCTGTTGAGAGACTTGTGATAGTTCCATTCACTCCGAAGTTAGGTTGAACGCCTATTCGGATGTTTCTGCTTCTATCTAGTGTATCTTCACAAAGGTGAATGTGACCGATAGCATAACGGCTGACTGGAAGACCGAGTTTAGCATTTGAGTAAGAGTTCGGGTGTGAACCTCCTCGTAAAGTAATACCAGAAGCACCACCAAAATATTCAGTGATGATATGCTTTGTTGGGTCTGGGTCGAAATTACCACCTGCTGCAGAACCTCCAAACTGGATCGCTCCGATGTTAAGCATCTGAGTTCCTTCAGTATTCTGAGCTACCGGACCGCCTAGAGAAAGATTAGTAACTCGGGCAGACCATTGACGGACTTCATATGCCACACCATTTGAACTATAGTTATTTTCTAAACTCAACTGGGTCTCAGAGTCAACAGCAGTTACACGTGTGTTAGAACCGTTAACGAATACTCTGTCTCCTACGATTACGCCGTCTGTAATAAACGTCGCAGTAGAATCATTCAATTTATTCGCAACAAAACTATCTGTGGTTCCTGAAGACTTAATACCACCACCTGTTTTACCAGAATAAGAAAGTGACATTAGACTTACTTTATTATTCTCAAAATCGTTAGTAGACCAACCGAAGCTGCCTACGTTTGACGCAGTAGAATAGAAGTCAACGCCATGCCCAGACTGCAACCTCATGAACAGGTTGTCATCTGATCTGAACTGGATAGAAGGATTAAAAGTCAATGACGGTATAATGTCTAGACCGTTGTCATGCTGTGGTTGCATATACCAAGCACCGTTATTCCGTGGCTGAACTCTTAAACTACCGAGTGTGTCCCAGAACCAATAAGTTCCAGTTCCACTAAACCCTGCTCTAAACTCAAGGTCACCGAACTGAACGTTGTTCTGCAGACTGGTTAAAATGTTTGTATCATCGTGATCGATTTTGAAAATCTCACGCATAGTTCCATCATCACCAGATCCGTCGTCACTTCTTCGAATAGTTAACTCTGGTGTAGAAGAACTATAATCCATCTGGATCCTAGACATTCCAGTTCTACCATCAAATATAACACTTGATGCGTTTGACTGTTGTGGTTGGATACCGAAGTATTTACCACCTGCGTTGTCTTGGCTAAACCTTACCTGACTATTATACTGATTGGTTACAGAATGAACTCGAAGGTTCATATGACCAGTTGCCTTAAGAGTCATTACATCTTCTTCGATACGGTAATTCTGACCAGAAGAGAAAATATTATCTTGAACAGACAGTTGAGTCTCAGAATCGATCGCATCAATACGAGTGCTACTACCTGTAGTCTCGTTAAATACAATATCTCCTACGTTAAACAAATCACTTGTGATAAATGTGGCAGTGGAATCGATAAGCTTATTTGAAGCTGCCCCATCTGTAACTCCAGTATCACGTTGAAGCTCTTGACTACCTATAGCTAATTGTTGATAACCTTCGGTTGGTCTAACTGCTAGAATACCAGATGAACCTAAAAAGTCAGCGTTACCAGTCCTAACGTAAACAATCGCATTATCATTTCTGTTATCAATGAAAGTAAGGTTAGAAGTAGTTGTCTCAAAAATTCTTGAGTAGACTCTTCCCCAATTGAATGACGAGTTACCGTTATTACGTGCTGCATCAACGTCAGGTCTGTTACTTTGGTAGAAGGTAAATCCTGAAGGTGATGTTCCGAACAATGGCGAACCATTAGATCTCCATTGATAAGAACCCCCAAGACCCGGAAGATAACCATCCCAGATAGCACCCTGATTGCTTACGTCCATCTTAACACCTCGTTCATACCCACCATTTGTGTATGAATCTAAGAAAACGTAGTCGCCTCTGTTGCCGATTGCAGATTCGTTACCTGCTCTGAAGATGATGTTAGACTGATCGCCTTTAGCCTGAATCAACAGATCTTCCTCTGAGCAAAGGTCTAGCTGACCACCTGCATTGAAGGCGATATTGTTGTCGTTGCCGTTAGTCCCGAACTCCCAAGTGTTAGTTCCCACGGAGTAGAGTTCACCAGTAGTAAAGATGTTTGCATCAACAGTAAGTTCAGTTTCAGAATCAATCGATGTAATGATTGCTGAAGTATGGTCTGTCCAGTTGAACGCTCTGTCACCTACTTGAACAAGACCTGTGCTGATAAATGTCTGAGTAGAGTCTACGAGTTTATTTGTTAATGTGAGGTCAGTTGTGCCTGACTCTTTTGCTGTCCCACCAAACTTAAGACGTAACTGCTGGCTGTAATCGATGTGGTTCTGGAAAGCGAGGTCAGACATGTTATGCCTGTCACCACCCATGTTCAGCTTGATACCAACTAAAGGTGCTCCACCGTTTGTCGAAGACGGTGATGCGTGAATTAAGAGAGGGTTGTTTATCCTGCCTCTTAAGGTAGTGTCAGTTGTTCCGTCAGTTTGGTATGCTCCTGTTGTTACAGGGATCCCATTCATCTCGAGATTACCAAGACCTGTCATCTGAACCCCTTGAGCATTCCCAAAGAACCTAAATGCAGTGTCTGCGTTGGTTCTGTAAAAGTCTCCTAAGTCTTGAGTGCCTTGTCTCCAAGTGTAACCCGGAACATTGGTAGCTGAAACTCTATACTGGATCGCACCAGCAATATCGTTGATAATATAATTATTATTATTTACTGTAGAGTATTCTAAGTAAGGAGAGTAGTCAGAGTTAGGCTTGATCCTTACCCTAGTATTCTCGTCACCTTGTCCTTCGATCTGCCAAACGTTATCGTTAACTTTCCCTAAAACTAAGTCTATACCTGAACCAGATGCCTGAGTGTCTCTGAACCAGATATTACCACGACCTATATTATTACCAACATCAAAGTATAAGTTTGCGTTAGTTCGTGTAGCTTGGAATGTTTGATCACCGTCTACTGCTAAGAAAGTCTGATCATGATACCCACCTGCGTTGTTTGTCTGAGTTTGGAAAATAACCCTAGCACCAGTAGACTGAGCTATAGTAGTTATAGCTTCAGTGCCACCACCAAATGTGTAAGGAGTTCTCGCTGTTAAATTAACTTTCTGAACAAGAAGTGTTCCTGTGCTGAAGCCGTCTACATAAAATCTATGACCAGAGTTTCCTGCTGCTCTATACTCCCAAGTGCCATTCCCTCTAGAGATTGAAAGATCTCCGATCTGTCCTATCGTCTCAGCATCGTGGATGATGATAGAACCACCTTGATTACCATTACCTGCTTGGAAAGTTATGTCACCTCCGTCTACAGTATTAGTATAACGTAAAGATTGGATCTCACGAATCCTCTGGAACTGTCCACCGATTTGATGAGCATTATCAGCATTCGGGTAAAGGCTACCGTAGTGGGTGATAGAAGAACTCTCGAATCTTAGTATGTTATTTCCATCATACTTTAAAGCCCAACGTGAAGTCTGTTGAGGCTCGAAGCTCATGTCTCTAGATCCAGTTCTCGGATCTTTAATTAAGAACTCTCCCGGCGAAGCATCAGTCCCTGCGAGAACACATACCCTACCACCTGCAGAAGTATTCTCTATGCAATCTGCATTTTGGACTAAAGGTGGTAGAAGACCTCCACCTCCAGTGTTACTTCTTCCGCCTAAATCGTCTAGTGTAGTTCTCTCACTCATGAGTTTTTAGTTTCCAGTATAGTAAGGTGTAGCAATATTGCCTCCAGTCCCATCTTCAGAAACAAAGGTGATACGGACTTGAGCCACAGAAAAATTCATTTTGTTAAGCATCTTCCTACCAGTAGTAGTATAAACGCTGTCTTCGCCTAAGGCGTCTAAGTTAAACCAAGAAGTTCCACCATCGTTAGAGCCTTCAACACGAACTACGATTTCTGTAGATGTGCCAAGAGTTGTGATGTCGAAATCAAATGTATGGTTTAAATTTTGTGAAGAATCGAATACATCTGAAGATTCACCCGGGTTAGCCATGCCATCCACAGACGCTTGAGGAGCTGATCCTACTTTACCTGTGTTGACTGCTTCGAGTATACCTCTTAGCAAAGAAGCTAGACTCGCTGCTGCTGCGTCTGGGTCTGTAATCTTCGTTGACCCAAGAACACCTTGGGCTTCGAACATACCTCTAATAAAATCGTTTAACGCACCTGATGCTGCGTCTGGATCCTGCTCTTTGTTATTAGCGTTTACATCACCGAGGTTGTCCTCGATTTGCTGTGTGTTAACTACGAGCTCGGAATTGGAAAGGTCGATGCTATCGACATCGATTTCCATATTCAAGAGAGCTTGAAGCATCGCTTGGAATAGAGCGATTGTCTGAGGGTCGGAAGCTGCAATCAGGTGTCCCAACGAGTTAACCCCAACGTGGCGAACAGTATCTTCACCTATGAGAGCTTCGTAAGGAACTCTCCCTTCATCGTTTACTTTATATCCTTGTAAAGACATTTATTTAATCCTCTCTTGAAAGTTCCCCGAGGAAGGGATTCACCTTCCCCGGGAAGTTTAAATTAGCTATCGAAAGATAAACCATCTTCCGCATAAACTGCAACAGTAGAAACTTCGCCATGACCAACTATTTCTGGTTGGGCTGCTTGAGCTGCTACCGCTGGTTGTTCAGCGTATTCAGGCAATCCAGATACTGAAGCGATTGACGCTGCAGACGCAACAGCTGCTGCGGTTGCAGTCACTGCTACAGATGCAACTGACGCAAGCGAACCTTGAGAAGCTACTGCTGCTCTTGAAGCTCGGCCTGCTCGAGACGGACGTGAAGCCCTGCTCGCTACAGATGCGTAGGACGCATGAGATGGGTAAAGGTTAGCGATCGCCCCGACTGAGCCTACAGAACCTTGAGAGGCCTGAGATGCCACCGATGCTATAGGAGCAATAGATGACACAGCACCAGCAGAAGCTAAGGATGCTCTCGACGCAACAGAAGATCTCGAAGCAAGAGAACCGACGCTCGCTTGTGAAGCACGGCCTTCTAAACCTTTGAGAGGAGCTGTAGCACCTTGAGAAGCAACAGAGGCTGCGGAAGCCACAGAAGCGACAGAAGCACGAGATGCTTCAGCTGCTCCGATAGGAGTCTTAACTCGGTGGTCAACACTTTGGTTAATGCGACCTTCCTCGTTAATAGAAACTACTTTGTTTTTCTCTGACATTGTATTTTAAATTTAAGATTTATCTTCAATTGAATCACGATAAGTTGCTTTCCCTACTGATATTTCATCACTAAGAACGGTTACAGCATCTTTTTCCTGATTTTTTTCTTTGGGTTTCGGAGCCAGTTGCTGGGCCGTAGAGCTCAGATCTTTTTTTTTAAGGTCGTCGAACTCGGCCTTATCAATCTCTGTGATCGCTTTTCCGTAACTGGAAAGAAGAGCAGCGTCTTCTTCGCTTTCAGTTTCGTAAACACCGATCCAAGAACTTGACTTCAGCACGCATGACTCGAACTTGAAAGACTTGTTACCAATCCGGTAGAGTCTTGTAGCGTTCGTTGTTCTGAAATATTTTTTCATAGTTAAAGGGAAAGTAAAGGAAAGGGAGCTAAGCTCCCTTCCCAAATTCCATCACGATTATGGACATCCCACCGCAGTAGTTGCTGGGCAAGAAAGGTTGAAGTTGTGTATGATCAGGTGACGCTCTGGTCGGTCAACCATAGTAGTCCACTTCGTAGAACGAAGATTATACTCATGGATGTTCGCCTTCATACGACACTTGTAGAGTTCCTGAACTTCAGGAGCTGGAGACTTGCGAGTAACACTCTCAGTTCCACCGATACCAACCTTAACGTCAGACCAGTCTAGGAACCAAAGGTTACGGCCACGTGACTGGAAGTCACCTCCGCCCTTGGAGTTGTCGAACGCATCTACGAAATCGTCGAAGAATGGCTCACGGAATACCGCCCACTGAACTGAACTGTCAGGGATATCATACAGATCGAAGTCGAAACTTACGATACCGTTGAAGTCTACCTTCTGTCCAACTTGTGCGTTACGCTGAGTAGCAACACCGTAGCGGTTTTGGTAATAACGGCTCATAGCATCGAAGATGTTATTTGCAGTCTTACGGTCAGTGAAACAGTCAATTGTAGAAACTGACTCGCCCATTGAACTACGGTTACGCTTTAGCAAGTAAAGCTCGTTGAAGATCACGTCTAGATCAAGGTTGTTACCACCAAGGTCAAGAACACGGCCAGACTCGTTTAGGATCGTGAAGATACCTAGAGCGTTAGCTTTGTATTCAAGTGTGCAACTTGGGTCTTCTGGATCTGTGATCTTAGGTAGGTCAGCGTATCCTTCTACAGTTTGCTTACTGTTGATGTAATCATTGTAGAATGTTGAACGCAACCAAGCTTCCTCGCTCATCGCAGATGCCATCTTATTCTGGTCGGCGATGTTCTGATACTCGAAAGTTTGATCCCACGCATTTACCTTACCGTCTAAGATTCTCTGAAGAGTATCTCTGTAGACGTCGTTCACACAACGAGACTCACGTGAAGTCTGGAACCAGTTAACCAACAGACCCATTGGGTTATCTGTAGGCTGATTCTCACACCAGTCTTCCCAATCGCTCACGTTGTTCGCCATGATTTGGATCATGCCGTAATCAGGGATGAGCTCAGTAGTCAAATCGTCGTCCACTGGGAAGTCTGACTTACCCAATGGGAAAGCTGTAACTGTCGCAGTTGTTGGATCAACGTTTGCACTACCAGTGATTTGATACTGGATTGTCTTCGCGTTTTTAGAAGCGTCCCATGTAAGAACTGAAAGAGTCATTCCCGGTAGGAAGTAACGCTCAAGGTTCTTTAACGCAGTTGTCGCAAAAGCAGAAGTATCAACAGTCACCGTAAACGTAACACCGAAAGTGGTGTTGTCGCCTGCTGTTGCAGAACGGCCTGCTTCAGGAACCGCAGCATTGATGCTGAAATACTGAGCGTTGATGATAGACTTCTGTCTACGCTGAATATAAGGGAGAATAATAGACTGCTCTTCAAATGTAATCTTATTCATTTGAGGCTTCATATTTCTCACACTACTTTTTAGAAGCATTGCGAGACCTTTTTGAGGCACCCCCAATGCAGCAGCTTCAGCGGAACTAGCTATAACTCGGGCTAACTCAGGTTCTTTACCAGACAACGCTTCAAAACGAGCAGGTGTTAAACCTTCGATACTAGCTTTAGTTAATGTGCATCCGCATGAGTCATCTACCTTTACAATTCTAGGTAGGAATTCTGGTGCTAATGGCATAATATTTTTTTAGTTAGTATTTATGTTTAGTTTACAACTCAGAAGGAGTTGCTCCCCGAGTTTGTTTTTCGATTGCGAAAATCCTATTATACCATGCGTCAAGTAAATAAATAGAAAAAACCACTTTTTGAAGTGGTTTTTCCTGATTTGGCCAAAAGAGGCCTCTAGTGTTAAGTTTTAAAACTAAGCTCTACGAACTGTGGTAACCGAGCAAATTAGTAGCTGTATTACCTTCTGGAGCCTTGCCCTCTGGTATGTCACCGTGTTGGCTTGAACGAGGTGGGGGAGTCGTTGCCTTCGATGCAGGGGGATCTCCTGCTGGTGGAGTAACCGGAGCAGCAGAATTTTCTGGACGCTTCCACCCATACGATTCTAGCCTCTTATACTCTGAGTCGATTTGCTGATTGACAGACCTCTGGATCGAGATCTTCAGCATAGACAAGATGTGCTCTGAGTCGAACGACCAATACTTTTCACCCTGACCTGCAGCCACAGCTTCATTGTATTTCTTGATCGGTAAGAACTGCTTGCCATCTACGACTCGATCAGCACCGCCAGTTTCCCAGAATGCTTGACCCTGTGCATCAACGAATTTTTCCAGTGCAGCATGCACAGGATTGTTCGCACTATCCATAGGCTTAGCACCTTTAGTGATAGCGACGAGTTCGTCGGCATACTGTTTACCTCGTGCCAGACCTTGTTGAATGATGCCATACTCAAGACCGAAAGCTTTTTGTGCTCCCTCATCTCCGTCTTTAGCGATAGCATCTTTAACGTGTTGAGGAACTACGTCATCGTAGAGTTCGCCTTGATACTCTTTAACACGTTGTTCAATCTGAGGTTTAAGGTGTAATTGTTTATTCTCAGCCTTTAGCTTTTCAGTTTCCTTATTCGCTTCAGCTGACGCTCTAACAGTAGCCTCATGAATATTACGCCTGTCACGCATCTCAAGCAATTCAACGTCTGAGATGTTAGGACGCTCACGGTCTAAGAAAGCTTTATACTCATAGTCGTTTGCGTTCGGCTCAAATGTAGGATCCTTCTCACGTGCCTGCTTTACGTAATCACGATGTGCTTTAAAGAACTTGAGCATCTTTTCGTCGAGTCCTTTATGCTGGTCTCCCATCTGCTCAGAAGCAAACTTAGCAAGCTCATACTCATACTTCTCTTGTGGGAGCAAATCGTCGAGTAGTTCTTGGTCTGGGTTACCTGCTGGTGGATCTCCGGCTGGAGGATCTTTAGAAGGTTCAAAAGTCGGTAGCTCGTCGGCTGGGCCGGACGGCTTCTTATACTTAACAACAGGTTCTTTTTTAGCAGGAGGTGTTTCTCCGGCAGGTGGGTCGCCAGCTGGAGGATCCCCTGCTGGTGGGTCACCTGCTGGTGGATCTCCACCATCTTCAGGAATGTCAGCTAAAATATCGGACAGACTCGCTGCTGGTCTGTTAGGTTTAGACTCCTCTGGTGGGTCTCCTTCTGGAGGATCTCCACTCGGTGGATCACCTGCTGGTGGATCTCCGGCAGGCGGATCGCCAGCTGGAGGCTCGTTCTTGTCAGTATCGCTCGTTAGTTGGAATAACGAATCGACTACATTCTCCCCGGTTATTTCTGGTTCCGGGGGTGTATCTTTATTCTCATCGCCCATTATCGTGATTTAGGTTATGCAGGACTCCCGGCCGGAGGTGCTGCTGGAGGTGCTCCACCTGCAGGGGCTCCACCTTGTCCTTCTGGACTTGGGATTCCTGCAGCTGCCTCAACCGTAGCGAGCCTCTGAGTAAGAGCTGCGATTGCTTCTTGTAACTGTTGGTTAAGATCAGGAGTTATATCCTCATCAGATTCGAGATTCAAATCAGATCCAGTAAGTCTGAACACTTCATTGACCATCTCAAAAAGTTTTGCGTCGCCCATCTTCTCCATCACTGGAGGCAACTGAACTACTTGTGCGATCAGTTGAGTAAGCGTCTGGGCAGCTTGCGTGTTGGAAAATCTTTCAGCACCGTCACGAGAAGTAAATAGCACATCATGACGAAGGTCTTGGACAGACCCAAGAATCGTTCTACGGATAACATCTTTCTCTCCAGTAGTCTTATCCTCAACGATCTTAAAGCCTGCAGCTTCAACCACTGACTCAGGATATCGTTCGAGTGTCGGCACCTCTACCTTATCGGAAGAGCAGCACAGCAAAGACTCGTATAACAATTTCTTCAGACCTTCACGTTGGTAATCAACGTCGTCAGAAATTGAAGTGAATATTGAATTAGTGGTATTGGAAATTTCTTGAACCTCACGTGCAGATATTTCACGTGGTGCAGGTTGACCCAGTTCTTGAGGCGAGAATACAAGCAGACGTTCTGCCAGTCCCATCAACTCAGACATCGCACGAATTGAGTCAGAGATGTTATGTGAGATGCTTGACTCTATAACTTCAACAGCAGACTTAACATCGATACCTACATCAGCAAGTTCCGTCCTTGAAACAAATAACGCTTGAGGATTCGCATAGTAGTTCTCGTTCTTAAGGATATTCTTCAACGCCTCCTGAGTTTCACTATCGATTACATCTTTGTTGAAGATGTAAAGTTTCATCAAGCCTGCTTTCATGTTGAGAAGCATTTGGCTAACGATGTTTGAAAGTTGATCTTGGTAAGGTATGATGTCGTGTGCCATCGAGTTGTTTAACACACGGTCATCTTTCTGGTTTATGCCACCGTATACCGCTGGGATCGAAGGGAGGAACTCACCTTTAACTACTGTGTTATCAGATGCGATCGTGAGCTTGACCCATACGCTGTAAGGGTAATCGCAGATACCGAGATCCTTAGGGATAACCTTTTCAAAATACTCAGTTAAGAATACTGGTTTGTCAGCGTCTTCTGTAGAGTATCTGTTAAGGTTAGACTTCTCGTCATTCTCAGAACTAACGTCATTTTTTGTATAGTTCGGGAACTTAATCTGACAAGGGTTGAAGTAGTAATCAAAAAATGTTTTATACTTTTCTACGTGAGTGGCTGAGCTAGAAGAGTAATCAATCGCATCTCTGTTGAAGAATCCTGATGCTGTCTTAACTTGACCGTAGAGAACAATATCCCAGTGCAATAACCAGTTAGGCCCGAGATCGTCGTTCTTCTTTCTCAATCTTCGCTTCCCCTTTATCACCTTTAGTATCTTCCCCTGACGTAGGGATCGAAGTAGGAGTGTCAGCGTTATTACGGGTAGGGACGAGGTGTTTCTCCTCAGTCCAACGACACGTTGGGAAAGTAAGAGAGTATCCGTAGAGGAACATGTCACGCACTGCTTGCTGCGAGAAAAATCTACGGTAACCAAACTGGTCAGTCATGATCTCAACACGCTGTGATAAAACGTCAGACTTAAGTTTAGCAGTAACTGAAGTCCCTCTTGCATCATACTTGAAGTATGGGTAAAGATTATGGAACCTTGCCGACTGTGCTGAAGCACGACGAGTAATAAATGAACGGACTAGGTTAACAGCAGTCTCGTGTAAACGAGGGATGTCGATCTCGATTACCTCATCCTTATCGTCCTTAACTAAAAATTCATCGGAACATTCAAGATCTTTTAGATACTTAGCACACTGCTTAACATCTACTTTACCTTGAGCATAAAGTTGTAAAGGGATATTTTGTTTATTAATCGGCGTAGAGTCCCAAGCTAAGTCCACCGCTTGATAATGCCGTGCATTACGACATGACATCCCAATCCCATTACTCACACGAGACTCAATGAGTTTCTCCCATTGTGACCGAATCTTAGTATCTTTTGACTCAGCATCCGTCGACGTGAAAATTTCCTGCAATCTCTCAGATGTGCAGCCCCAAGATTCTAAAATGTCGATGTCTCTCATTAATTCTTAACGGTCGGTATGAATGTTTCACCGGGTGAAAGAGGGTAATCTTTCAACACGTTAGGCATCAAGCACACCTCTATAAAGGTCAAACTCCAGCATACTGTATCAGGGAAAGTTCCTTTTGCAAGGTATTTCTTCATGTCCGTATGGGGCAAATTAATCATACTACTGAGCTCGTATACCGTCCAACGTAAGTATCCGCACATGCGGTTAACTCGTTCAGGAGTCCAGAGGGTCTTTAGATTCAGCCTCAAATAGTGGTTATCCACTATACGGGACAGAAGCGTAGAGGTCTCCTCACCGTTTATCTTAGGTGGGGAAACTAGAGGGAGGTCTCTAAATTTTTTAGGCCTCGGTTTAGGATTCTTCGCTGCTGCCATTACCTCTCGCTAAAACCACTAGAGAAGGAGGAGGCAGATCGTCAGCAGCGTCGCCGTCACCGAAGAACTCGTCTTCACCTTCAGCTTCAGAAGCTGAGATATCGGAGGCAGACTTAACAGAAGCTGCGAAGACAGCGTCAGAAGACTCAGTAACCACATAACCAATTGTCATGGTTCCTTCTGTTCCCGGCGTTTGCTGGGCTAGTTGGTCACGGATTTCTGGATCAAGATCCTCTACATTTAACTGAATGTCGTTTGCCATAATATCTGCAATCTACCTGTTGCCTATCCCGATGTCAAGTAATTCTGACTTGGTCTCGTCAGCCTTACGGACGTTATTACCGCTTAGCTCGTGGTGAAGCATAGGGTAAGTCATCGCATCGAATGTGTGGATATAGATTGAACGTTTAGGTTTGAAAGCTGCTGAAGGGTCGTATTTACCCTCTTTCACCTTCTCACACTGTAAATTAAGGAACATCTGCTTCACCTTTGTGCAAGATGATGAAACGATCAACCGCTCAGTATTGAGCAAATTGTTTACGATACGCACACGAGCCTCGACTGAACCGCCGAACTTAGGGGCTGCTTTCATCTTGATCGGCTTCAGATCTTTGAAGGAAGTCTTGATCAGCTCTTTACTCTCCCTCTCGTAGTCCAGCACGTCATAGCTCCCATCAGAGCCGGGACGGAACTGGTTAAATGCTGAGTCGTCCGAGATATCTTCGTAGTTGTAGTGCATCTTTCGGATGCGGTTCCAGAACATCATACGCCTCATCTGTTCACGCACAAGGACTCTGGTCTTCAATTTTTGGTTGATATATACCATTTCATCGAAGACTACCCACACGATACCCCTGTCTTTAGTAGGTATCATCTGCATCCATATGATAGCATTATTCGCTGAACCGAGGTCATAGCCGAATGTGATCGGGTAGTTCATAGAAGGTAGGACTCGCTTCTTAGCGTTACCCATGACGTGAACCTCTGGGAAGAAAGAGTTAGCGAAGATGCCGTCACCAACTGGACGGTCAACCCACTTACCTTCAACCATCCGTTCGATTTCAATAGGATCGTCACGTGTCGCCTCAATAACCGATTCGTAGTAGGAATCGTTCAGATACGTGTTATCCTTTGAGGTCATCTCTATCTGGATATAGCGTTTATCCCACTCACCTTCTGGGGATATTATATCGCCTTGACGGTTCTTAGATTCTTTTAAAGGTATCTCAAAGAAGCGTTTATACACCCAGTGACTCGGTCCGTCAGGATTCGTAGCCATGAGGTATTGCTGGAGTGGCACACCGGGACGACGACCTATCTGTTGGACAACCGCAGTGAAATACCCCGGCCCACCGAGAGTAGTTCCCTCATCCACAAACACAAAGGATGGCTCGAAACCACGGATACGGTTCTTCAAGATATCCTCGTGCGGTGCTGAGATAAGGAGCAACTTTGACCAGCCACCCCAAGCATTCTGCACCATACGGTAACGATACCTCATTTCGTCCATACGTGGCTCTTTGTAGACCAGACCGAGGTTATCCCTCCAGTCGGGGAGGATCTCGTTTTCTAGCTTCTCCCAGATACCACCTTGAGTCGCCTGAGAACGGACACCTAAGTCTTACCACCGCCTCTGTCGCCCCACATGAGGCCGAAGCGAGCTGTCATGTCAAATACCCTTTGTTGATCCGCCGTAAGCGTAGGAGCCCACGTTAACGGCTCCTCAGGAGGGCCGTCGACTATCGGCTCGTTACCGAGGAGTTCTCTCAGCTCCTCGAAAGCATCATCGTCAAAATCAAGTGCCACTACTACTATCTGGTTTTAACTGTTGGAATGCTGGTAACACTGGCTTGTCATCGTTGCCTTTCTTCTTCGAGATCTTCGCCATGGCGAGTGTGCCGGACTGGACGTCACGGTTTGCCTTGAGCAATTGGTCATACGTTAAATTATAGGCTCGCTGCCACATCAACCTCTCACGTATCGATAAGTTCTCGTTTCGCAGTTCCTCACGGATCCGGTCAAGATCCTCGACCAGTTCCATTCCGCAGTAAGTTATAAGTCTGTGAAACAGGGTCATCGACCCTACTAAAAATTTACCAGCTACTGGTTCAAACTTCCCAAGAGTTTCGAGCTTAGTGATAGTCTCTTGTGGGATCCCAGCTTCCTTGAAGCCCTGCATGGTTAGCGTCATACTCTCTTGGTTAAGCAGTGCCATGACGTTCTCGTCGGCGTCTTTCTCAGGGTCCGGCTCTCGAACCACGACAGGGTTAACTCTTGGGACAGTATCCTCAGGACTGGTCCCATACACTGAAGCTAACCTCACATCGTTGGAAATTGCCTTACGAAGTTTTTCAACTGAACATTCTAAGAGTTCAGCTGCAGTTTCGACATGGCCACCAGCAGTTTGCATTGCTTCAATGATAGCCTCCCTCTCTTCAGTATTCATCTCTTAGTTCCTTTCTTCGTTTAGCCAAAATTTTCTTATATAAAGTTTTCGAGTATCTATCCATCTTCAAAAGAAGCTGATTAGTTTTCGACTGTGATTCTTTTATCTTATCGTTAATCTCTGTAGTCGCAAGTTTCTTCTGAGCCCTCAACTCACTACGCTCCATACGAGCGAGCTTAGCTTCTTTGGCATGCTTCATCTTCAACTCATCGACCTTATTCAGCAAATTATCCAATGACGCTTTATAATAATTGCGTCGCTTCTCTGATCTCAAGAGACGTGGAGGTGGCCTGTTAGCTTTAGTGTAGTCTTTACACAGCTGGACAGTCTCCTCCTCGCTCTTGTGGAGATCCTGAACTAGTTGAAGATACTCCTCGTCCTGCCCGAGGATCTCCTCAAACTCAGCTCGCTTACAGATGGAGAGATACTTTATCACGTTCCATTTTCATGATTATAGGTTTGAAGGTAGATTCAAACCAAGGTGAGTCTTTTAGGTATTTAAACTTCCGGCCAAAGTCTCTACGGAAGTAGGCATTGGCACGGTTACGGTCAGAAGAGTTGAAAGGGTCAAAACCACAGCCTTTAATAAAAGCCCTCATCTCTTTGACGATGATGTTATCCCAACG
>JAFDME010000265.1 GCA_019306075.1 Deltaproteobacteria bacterium
ACTCTCCCTTCCCGGGTAGGTATCAGAACCCAGAATTTTTGAGACAGGACTTGCCCGGAACTTTTCAAGAGAGTCACCAGCCATGACAAGATGAGTGGCCATGGCTGCTACATCAAGTGCTCCGGCTTCCATGCACCGCTCGGCAGTCTGAATTATGGAACCGCCTGTTCGTATCATATCGTCACAGATTATGGCAGTTTTCCCTTTCACCACATTTGATACCTGGCTGACGATGGTCTGATCAGTGTCGAACCTGTCTTTATCTGCTGCAGTGTGCGGACAGTCCAGAAACTTTGCCAGACGTGCCACCCGTTTGGAAAAACCGTAATCCGGTGATACCAGCACATAATCCTGCAACCCGCTCATCCTGATTTTATCTGCCATGAGGCTGTCAGTCCACACATGCCGTGCCCTGATCTCACCTGCGTGGGCGTGCAGGACAGCCTCTGAGTGCAGGTCGACAAAAGCTACAAAATTTGGTCTGGCACGAAAAATCTGTCTTGTCCGGGTAACCCCCTTTGGCAGTTCATAAGAACCCGGCTTGGCCCGCTCCATTGTGGAATAACCAAGATAGGGAATAATCACATTTATTGAAGAGGCATTCCAGTACCGTCCACCGGATATCAGATCCAGCAGTTCCTGATGAGAACTGTCATTATGGGTGGCACCAACGATAACCAGATCCTTGCCGGAGATATTTTCAGGAAAGGCATGATAACACTCCCCATCTGAAAAACGTTTCCGTACCATCTCGGTAAAGGTAATCCAGAGCCTTTCAGCAATTCTCTGGCCAAGCTCAGTAGATGCCTCATTTGCAATAAGGACAACGTTGTCTTTTTCTGCCATCCGTCTCCTCCTCATATAAAGCTGGCCCGCTTATTCCAGGATTATAGGGTACCTTGCAATGCTGTGACTATGGCATCACCCATAGCTGTCGTTCCAACTGCACCTGTACTGCCTGCAGCTATATCAGCTGTACATATCCCTTTCTCAAGAGTTACAGCCACCGCAGTGTCAATTGCATCCGCTGCGTCATCAAGACCAAAAGTGTAACGGAGCATCATTGCCCCGGAGAGTATCTCGGCTATCGGATTGGCAATACCTTTACCGGCAATATCCGGAGCAGACCCTCCTGCGGGTTCATAGAGACCAAACTTATCCTTATTCAGGGATGCCGAGGCAAGCAGCCCCATGGACCCGGTGAGCATGGCGGCTTCATCAGAGATTATATCACCAAACATATTACCGCAGAGCATCACATCAAACTGATGGGGGTCTCGTACCAGCTGCATGGTGGCATTATCAACATAGATATGGTTCAACTCCACATCCGGATATTCCGCTGCAATTTCCATCACAACCTCACGCCAGAGCACCATTGAGGTAAGGACATTGGCCTTATCCACCGATGTAACCTTTTTACTTCTCAATCGGGCGGCGTCAAATGCCATCCGGGCAATCCTCTGAATCTCCGATCGTTTATATCCCATGGTATCATAGGCCCGCTCGTCAACGCCCTCACCTTCCCTGCCTTTTGGAGTACCAAAATAGATACCTGAAGTAAGCTCACGGACACAGAGGATATCAAAACCTTCTCCGATAATATCCGACCTGAGGGGGCATGCTGCAGTAAGCGATTTAAACACTTTTGCCGGACGAAAATTACAGAACAGATCAAAATGTTTTCTCAAGGGAAGAAGTGCCGCCCGCTCCGGTTGCTGCTCGGGAGGAAGCGACTCCCATTTGGGTCCACCCACTGAACCAAAGAGAATAGCATCACTCTTTTCACATAGTTCCAGAGTGGAATCGGGCAAAGCCGTTCCATGGTTGTCGATGGCAATGCCTCCCACATCAGCATATTTATACTGCAGCTCAAATGAAAACTTCTCCTGCGCCGCATCAAGAACCTTTACAGCTTCAACCATAACTTCTGAACCTATTCCATCTCCCTGTAAAACCGCAATTTTTTTCACTTGCAACACCTTTAGTTTTTAAGTTTTTTTCAACTACTTTATTTCTCAACTGGAACATAAAGAAGTAGTGTGCGCCAGGCACCGGAAAATGGCAGCCGCAGCTCAACACGTTCCCGCAGAATAAAACGTTTCTCTATAACTTCAGCAGCAACATCCGCCTCCTCCTGCCACTTAGGCCCCTTCATACAGATAACCTCAGCACCACCGGCGGAAAACCTCTCCACCATTCCCAAAAAAACCTTTATATCCGACACAGCCCTTCCGGTTATATGACTAAAAAAAGTTGCGGAAGGCAGCTTCTTCTCATCTTCTATACGACAATCCAATACTGTTACATCCTGCAAACCGAGGGTACGAATGATATGACGCAAAAAAGATACTCTTTTTTGACGCGGTTCAACAAGAGTAAGCTTTAAATCAGGCAATGCAACCTTACATACCAGACCGGGAAAACCGGCCCCCGTACCAATATCCAGAAGATGAGCATCAGACTTTTTAAGAAGAGGAAAAAGAGTGAGAGAATCGATAAAATGATTTTCAAGTATCTGTTCATCACTGCTCAATCTGGCAATAAGATTAATCTTGCCGGCCCATTTCTTCAGCTCATTAAAGTAGATCTCAAGTTGTCTTGCTGAATCATCAGAAAGAGTGATTTCAAGCTGGCTGAGTCCTGCAGTCAACCGCCCTTTAAAGTCAAAACTCATCTGCCAAGACGAATTTTAACTGATTGAGCATGACCGTCAAGCCCCTCAAGCATGGCGAGACGCTGGATATCGGCTCCATCACCCTGAAGACCAGCTGCTGAATAACTGATAAGAGAACTCTTCTTCAAAAATGTTTCCACCCCGAGAGCAGAGGCAAACCGCGCCGTCCCCATTGTCGGCAGGACATGATTTGGTCCGGCTATATAGTCTCCTGCAGCTTCAGGAGTATTATGACCAAGAAAAATGGCCCCGGCATGGCGGATAAACGGCAACTGCGACCATGGATCTTTTATCAGCAGCTCAAGATGTTCGATTGCAATAAGGTTTGCTGCCTCAATTGCCTCCTCAAGATCTCGAGCTATGAGGATAATTCCACGATCAACCAATGATGCACGGGCAACTGCCTCTCTTGAAAGCAGGGGCAGCTGACGCTCAAGTTCTTCAAGAACATTATCAGCAAAATCACTGTCAAGAGCTATAAGAACGGGAAGTGCAAGATGATCATGCTCCGCCTGTGCCAGCATATCTGCAGCCGCACTGACGGGTGAAGCTAATTCATCGGCTATAATCAGCACTTCGGAAGGACCGGCAATCATATCGATTCGTACCATTCCGGAAACCTGCCTTTTGGCCTCGGCTACATATTGATTTCCAGGACCGACGATAACATCAACCCGGGGAATCGTTTCAGTTCCATAGGCAAGTGCGGCTATGGCCCAGGCGGATCCGGCCTTATATATTTCGCTGATACCTATCTCCTGGGCGGCCACCAGCAGATATGGATTTACCGTGGAGTCACCATTGGGAGGCGTCACCATCACCCGGCGCTTCACCCCGGCGATAGCGGCCGGAACTCCATTCATCATCACTGAAGAGACCAGGGGAGTTGCTCCGCCCTGTCCTCCGGGGACATAGAGTCCTGCGGAGTCCACAGGCCTTACCAGCCTGCCGACAATAGTACCGTCATCCCGGGTCTGCAGCCACGAATCTTCCATTTCACGTTCATGAAAAGAACGGATACGCTCCATTGCCTTTTTAAGAGTACCAAGGAACTCATCTGTGACCATGGAGTATGCGTCTTCCAACTCTTTCGGCCTTACCCGCAGCTGATCGGCCTGAAGATCAGGAGCATCGAATTTACGGCAATAGTCGATAACTGCGCTGTCTTTTTCCTTCCTTACGGCACCAATTATCTTTTCCACCGCTATCTGACAGGAACTGTCCGCGGTCTGAAAACGATCCATCAGCCGGCTGGTAACTGCCTCTCCTTCAGGACTTTTAAGAACTACAGGTTTTATCAACATGGTTTCCCTCTTTTATATGAAAGTCATGTTTTCAGCGAGAGATGAAAGGGGGTCATAACCTTCATACTTTGTTGTGAAAGCCTCTTTCATGGTAGTCAGTAGCAATTTCCCACACCGGTGCTGCATATATTTTTTTCACAACAGAATATACGTCATCTGGAATGAATAATAAAGCTATGGGGATCAGTAAAATATAAAAACAGATAGAATGCTGCTCAGAACTGAACAACATTTTGCAGGTAATAGGAAATTCCCATTTTCTCCCGGCTTAAGACCAGCAGCCGGAGTTACCCGGATGGAGCCTCAATCAACTGAAATAATGGCAAC
>JAFDME010000266.1 GCA_019306075.1 Deltaproteobacteria bacterium
GCTTCATACGGGAGCGCGTAAATTTCCTATTATTTCGGCGTACTAGGGTACGTCGTAATGAGATAGGAAATTTGCAACAACGAAGTAGATGAAGAGTTTTTACGACGCCATCAAGGTTTAAATATGTTCAAGACAGTTCCCGTTGAAAAAGCTGTAGGCATGGTACTTCCCCATGACATTACAGAAATTATAAAAGATGAAAAAAAAGGTGTTGCCTTCAAAAAGGGACACATAATATCTGATGAAGACATAGATTACTTAAAAAGGCTTGGTAAAGACAACATCTATGTACTTTCGCTCACCGAAAAAACAATCCATGAAAATGAAGCTGCATCTCTTCTTGCAGCAGCACTGACAGGCCAGGGTGTGGAGCATACAGCACAGCCGGTAGAGGGAAAAATTGCCGTCAAGGCCGCCATCGACGGACTGCTGTGTATAAATAAAGAATCACTGTTCCAGTTTAACATGCTTGGAGAGGTGATGTGCGCTACACTCCATGACAATACTCCTGTAAAAAAAGGGGAAACAGTTGCAGCCACCCGGCTTATCCCTCTGGTTACAACCCGTGATCTGGTAAATAAGGCAGAACAGGCAGCCCGGGCCGGAAGTCCGGTTATAGAGGTAATGGAGCTGTCAAAGAGGAAAGTCGGGCTGGTTATTACCGGCAGCGAAGTGTTCTACGGTAGAATTGAGGACCGCTTTGAACAGGTCCTTCGACAGAAACTGGCTCTTCTCGGCTCCGAAGTTACCATTGTGCGCATGGCTCCCGACGATAAGGATATTATCGCCTCTGAAATAAAGAGATGTATCGATCATGGTGCAGACTTAATCGTTACCAGTGGAGGAATGTCGGTAGACCCCGATGATGTAACCAGGGAAGGGATTTTAAAAGCCGGTGCAGCTGATGTTGTCTACGGCACTCCGGTTTTACCCGGAGCAATGTTTCTGGTTGGCAGAATTGATAACATACCAGTTCTGGGGTTGCCGGCCTGTGGTATGTATCATAAAATTACTGTTTTTGATCTTGTCCTGCCGCGCATTCTCACCGGCCAGAAGATTGGTCGGACGGAGCTTGCCGAACTTGGCCATGGCGGTCTCTGCAGGAACTGTAAAACCTGCACCTATCCTGTATGTGATTTCGGCAAATAGTTTTCCGGAGTCAGCTATTCCCCTCTTTTCAGCTCAACAATGGTTGCACCCCAACTGCCGTTAAACAGCTCTGCAGGACGATACCCGGCAACAAGCGAATTGCGGTCAAGAAGAGCGTGGACAGAGCGTCTGATATTCCCCTTCCCTTTGCCATGTATGATTCTCACATGGTAAATTTTTCTGTCTTGACATTCCTCAAGATAATCCGGAATCAGGTGCTTTAGATCTTTGGGAGAAAATGGGTGCAGATCCAGAATGCCGTTGATTTCAAGAGGGACAGGCTCTATGGGGATATATTCGTCATTCATTTCAGGTTCTGTCGCTCTCCAGCAGCTTTATAACCACCTCCGCAGCCTTTTCCGAGGCCCCCTTATCGCCAAGACGCCGGCGCACCTCTGCAAGATCCTCAAGAGTCTTTTTTCTCAGCGGCTGGTTGGCGATGAGATTCTGCAATTCCCTTGCGATGTTTACTGCAGTAACCTCATCCTGTAATAATTCCGGAACAGCGGTTTTGCCGGCAATAAGATTAACAAGGGAAAAATGGTCGAGTTTCACCAGTAGTTTTGCAAGCCTGTAAGTAATTCCTGCCAGTCGGTAGACCACCACCATGGGCACCCCCATAATTGCCAGTTCCAGGGTAACCGTACCGGAGGCCGCAACAGCACCATCGCAGACCGACATCATATTATAGCGATCATCCCCAATGACTCTGATGCTAAGGCGATCCTCATATAGCTTTAATCCCGCCTCATCAAGATCCCTTCTGCTGATAGTCGAAGCCTGTGGAATAAGAAAGACAAGTGCATTGGGATTCCCCTGCTTTTCCTCTAGAAGAAGCGCCGCCTCAAGAAAACGGGGAAGAAGCGTATTTATCTCATTTTTCCTGCTTCCCGGTAAGAGTCCTATACAGTTCTGACCTGCGTCTATCTCATATTTTGTAAAAAACTCATCCTTTGTCAGTGACACATGAGCTGTATCCAGTAAGGGATGTCCAACATACTCCGCGTCCAGTCCCCGCTCTTTAAAAAAATCTTCCTCAAACGGCAGGATAACACCAAGTTTATCAACTCTCTTTTTAATTGTCCGTACCCGGCCTGAGCGCCAGGCCCAGACCTGGGGCGCAATATAGTAGAAGACAGGTATACCAAGCCGTTTAGCCTTTTTAGCTAAAATGAGATTAAAATCGGGAAGATCTATGATTATGAGAAGATCAGGAGGATCTGAAACCAATCTTTTTTTCAGAATGGATTGAGCTGAAAGAATATCCTTGAGATGAGCAAAAACTTCCACAATACCAACAACTGCAACCCTGGCAGCATCAAATAAAATATCCACGCCAAGGGATTCCAGTTCCGGACCGCCCATGCCGCAGAATGTGATATCATCACCTTTTGCCTGCAGGGCTCTGACCAGATTAGCACCATGGAGATCACCGGAAGCCTCTCCTGTGACAATCATTACATTTTTTTTACTCATTTACAGAGGGGGTTATGAGATCTTTAAACAGATCCAGCTGCTGATGTTCCTTAATTTGCTCTATGACCTGCAAAGCCACTGCAAGAGCCCTTCTCCCCTGCTCTCCTGATACCGCCGGTTTGGTCCTCTCTCTCACATGATGGATAAATGAAACTATCTCCCCCTTAAGGGAATCGCCGTCGGTAAAGGTTCTGATCTGGATATCAGGTTTTGGCATGCCGCTGGCCATAAGATCGTCCGACAATTTTACAGTCATTACCTTGCGGTTGCCAAAATCCACTGTGATATATGAACCCGGCTGAAAGATACGCATCTTTCTCTTATTGGACATGGAGATCCTGCTCACCGTAACATTGGCTGTAGCACCGTTTTCGAACATTAGGCGGGCATTGGCTATATCAGTGGTGGAGGTTACAACGGGGGCTCCCACGGTGTGTATGGTTTTCAAGGGTGACTTGATAATATTCAATATTATATCAATATCATGTATCATAAGATCAAGCACAACATCTACATCAACTCCCCTGTTTTTAAATGTTGCTATTCTGTTGCTCTCAATAAATGCGGGAGTTGTAAGGAAGGGTTCAATAGCCTGAACGGCCGGGTTAAATCTTTCCAGCTGCCCGATCTGCAGGATCAGTTTCTTTTCTGCAGCCAGACGGATAAGCTCATCGGCTTCAGCCAGCGTTTCAGTCATCGGCTTTTCCAGAAGAAGATCCACACCAGCAGCAATACAGCTTCCGGCAACCTCAAAATGATAGATTGTAGGCACAGCAATGGAGACAGCATCTACCAGAGCAAGTAATTCTTTATAATCAATGAAAGCGCGACAGCCGCACTCTTCAGCAACCACCCCGCCTCTGTCAGGATCCGTATCAGCAACACCGACAAGCTCAACTGAATCAAGATCAGCATATTTGCGGGCATGAAATTTGCCGAGATAGCCAACTCCTATCACACCGACCTTAAGATTTTTCATACTTTTCCAGGATCAAATTATTTATTAATTATTGCTCAGGCTCAACTGTCTACAGACAATCTTCTGATTTAGCTGGCAGCAAGGGTTGCAGCTCTCTTTTCAGATTCCGAGATATGCCTTTTGAATATCATCATTTTCCAGGAGATCATCACTCTTGCCGGTCAATGTGATCCTACCGTTTTCCATCACATATCCCCGGTCAGCAATCTGCAGTGCCTGGTTTGCATTCTGCTGAACAAGAAAAATAGTGGCATTATTCTCTTTATTAATTTTTCGTATAATTTCAAATATCTGCTTGATAATCAGAGGAGCCAGACCCATGGAGGGTTCATCAAGCAGCAGCAGTTTTGGTTTTGCCATAAGTGCACGGGACATGGCAAGCATCTGCTGTTCCCCGCCGCTTAAGGTGCCACCATCCTGATTTTTCCTTTCAGCAAGTAAGGGAAAAAGGGAAAATACATAGTCCATATCTCTCTTAATCTCATGCTGGTCCTTACGCAGAAAGGCTCCCATATCAAGATTCTCCTTAACTGTAAGAAGAGGGAAGATATGCCTTCCTTCCGGAACCTGGCATATTCCCATCTTCACTATCGCAGCGGGCTCTTTATTTTGGATTTCCTGATCAAGAAAAGAAATTTTTCCGGATCGTGGTGTGACGATACCACAGATAGTCATCAGGGTGGTACTCTTACCGGCGCCG
>JAFDME010000267.1 GCA_019306075.1 Deltaproteobacteria bacterium
CGCATTTCTCCCTGCCAAACATCTCCCCTGGACAGAGTATCCCACATTGACTTGTAAAAGGCAAAATCATGTTCATCGGATTTTAGGATTCTTGGATTCTGATGAACTGCCTCCTCCAGGGTATATCCGGTGACTCTTGTAAAAGCGGGGTTTGCAAATTCAATGTTAGCATCAAGGTCAGTGATGACTATGGTGCTGTGGCTTTGCTCCACTGCCCGCATAAGAATACGCAACTGTTCCT
Source organism: Deltaproteobacteria bacterium (assembly GCA_019306075.1). Classification (GTDB taxonomy): domain Bacteria; phylum Desulfobacterota; class Desulfobulbia; order Desulfobulbales; family Desulfocapsaceae; genus Desulfomarina. The sequence goes on from JAFDME010000267.1 coordinate 242, forward strand.
CAGCCCGTTTGCGCTGGGTTATATCCGAATGTGTACCGACAAAGCGCAGGGGCTTTCCTTCCGCATCCCTGGAAACAATTTTGCCCCTTGCCAGAATCCACATATAGCCACCCTGTTTGCGTCTAAAGCGAAATTCTTCGGCGTAGGCATCTCTCTCTCCTGCAAAATGTTGTTTTGTAGCAGACAACACCTTCTGCAGGTCATCGGGGTGAATACGTTGCTGCCATTGTTCAAGCTGGCTGGGAAACTCATTGGGCACATAACCTGCCATGGTGTAGTAACGGGAATCAAAGAAAACATTGTCATTCTCCAGATGCCAGTCCCAAATTCCATCGTTAGCCACCGTCATGGCAAGTTCCAGACGTTCTTCACTTTTCCGTAATGCCTGCTCGGCAGTATTACGTTCGGTAATAGCTTTGATGCCAGGCTGTATGAAACGTTTTGACAGGTAGCTATAACCGCCACCGAATATCAACATAACCATGAGCAAAATTAAGCCACCCCTGACACGAGCAGCAAACATTGTAGCGTTGAGGGATGCCTTTGGGACAAGATATAACAATGTCCAGGGGGCATTTTTCAAGGTGTAGGTAAAGAGAATTTCATCTTGTCTGTTGCTGATCTTTGGCTGTTTAGTAAAATCCATGAGTTCATCGTTCTTACTCTTCAAAAATGCATCAAGAAGAACAATATCATTTTCTGTGTCATAGGATAACCCAGAGGCTGAGATTACCTCTCGGTTCGGTGAGACTAGAATCATTTCTCCAGGCAAGGTTGCAATGGGCACGGTAAATCGGTTGATGAAATTTAATATAATGTCCGCACCCAGTACTCCGACTACACCAGATGGTTCATCAACGGGTATTGCACAGCTGACCATCATTCCATTGCCAGCCCGATCCAGATAGGGCTGCGTCCAGAAGACTTCCCTTTTGGGATTATTATTTCTGGATATAAATTCTTCATAAACTTCAAATGCGTGGTTGAGCCACTTTGCAGCATTTCCTTCCTGTTCTGAGAGAATCTCTTCGACGTCAATGGCGGGATAAGTCGAAATAAAACGATATTTTTTGGATATAAAGTAGCTGAGAGTAATATTTTCACTGTTACCATGCTCAGCTTCCTGACTGTCAAAAAGATCAAGACCCAGTAAAATCCATTTCAAACGACTCCACAGCTGGTCGTTAAACTTTCCGCTGACGATGATTGATCCCAAAACTTCATTGCTGCCAATGGTAGTACCTTTTTCCAGGTGAGAGTGGTCACCCTTTTTGTGATAAACAGCGGCTTTTTCAATTCTCTTTATACTGGTTTGTACCAGCTCTGTATCTGGTAATCTGAGCAAATGACGATCTGTAATAGACTTTATTCTCTTGATATATCCAACAATGGAGTAGATCTCAGCATCCAGTGCTCCCCCCCTTTCCGACACAGTGGTGTCAACGGACGCAATCAGCTTTTTTTGTGTTTCCTGATCGTTCAGGTAAATCAGAAAGGTAAGGGTGGCAAGAACAAGTACCAGGAGGGTAAAGAGTATTTTAGTGGAAAGTTTTGCTAGTGATATCAGCTCAAAGGAGCTTGCCTTGTTATTATCATTGGTCACCTGGTCTGATGTACTATGCCGTTGTATTTGACTTTCATCAACAGGGGTGACCATTGGCCTTGTTCCTTTGTCAGACTTTGTGAAATTATTTTAGATAATTGGGATATTTAAGTGAAAATTGAAACAAATAGCGCTTTTATTCGCACGGGTGAAGATGTTCATTAGAAAATCATGGATACTCTTTGTTGGAGTGCTGAGAAAAAGATTCAGCTGAAAACTTTTTTTGGAATCTCTTGCAGCGTTTTACTCCCTGGTTTTCTGCCAGTTTTCCACTCTAATAAATATATCAGCTTTTAGCTAACCGTCACAGAATTTTTAATACCGCTAAAAAAAGGAAGGGGCTTTATTTTGTTAAATTACTGATATCACTGTATGCAGGCACTGTAAAGCCAGGAAATAGACTGATTATATATAGGATAATCCTATATGTTTGGCGTTAAATTTGATGAAATCAAATTGAGAGGAAATTTATCAAGACAAGTGACAAAATCAACATTATGGTCAGGCAAACTCAGTGTCATTCGGAAATTTTGAGAATGAAAAGAATGGAATGTTGAGGTATTTTTTATGAGAGTAGCGATCTAAGTGCTGGTACATATCGCTCTTGATAAGAGTGATATGTACTCTCCTTGAAAAACAAAATACAATAAATTGGAAGATACTTTATCCCATGAAGCGACGAATAAAGACAATCCTTGCTGTCAGTCTGTCATTCCTGGCTCTTTTGCTCGTATTACTTTTTTCCGGAATCCCTATTCCCCTTGATTTTCTCGACTCCAGACTGGAATCTCTTGCAACAAATCTTCTGAATCGCAAGGTAGTACTTCATGGTCCGGTTCGTCTTCGACCTTCCCTGAAGCCGGTTCTTGAGCTTGGTGGACTCACCATCGGCAACCCAATGGGCTGGTCAGGAGAAGGGCATTTGCTGACGGTTGCGAGTGGACATGGACAGATCAGTCTTCTTCCCCTGCTTAAAGGCAAATTTCTAATCAATGATCTTATCTTTGAAGGTGTTGACCTGCAATTGGTCACCAGAGCTGACCATACAACAAATTACAGCTTTGGTGAATCGGAGCCTGGCACCGAGACAAAACAACCTTCCCACGCATTGACAGGTCTGGAACATATCAGCTTACATGACATTCATCTCTCATACCTTGATGTGTTAAATGGCAGAGAGTATATGTTAAATGTTGATGAAGCGCACGGCAGAGGCGCGCCAGACAGCCCACTTTATTTTTCCCTCCATGGAACTGTATCTGAACAGCCCGTAAGTCTTGAATTCAAAGGCGGTTCTCTTGGAGAGCTTTTGGAGCAGACGAAATCATGGCCCCTGACAGAGGGTACATTAAGCCTGGCTGATACAACTCTGGATCTTAGTGGAACTCTTGTCAGAAGCGATTATGAAACAGGAGGATATTTAGCAATATCTCTTGAGGGGACACACCTTGAAGAGATAGGCGAAGCCCTTGGATTCTCCTTACCGGAAATCGGAGACTTTTCCTTGAAGACGAATATTGGTGTGTATCCGGGAAGGGCAACATTCACCGGGATTGAACTTGGTGTTCTTAACAGTTCTTTGAAAGGCAACCTGGAATTTTCTTTCCACGATCCAAAACCAACCTTGTCCGGAACTGTTGATATTCAGACTCTTCATCCCGCCCTCTTTTCCGCTTTTACAAACAACCAAACAGAATCCGTTCCAATGAAAAAGCAGGAGAGTACCGAACTAGCTGCTCTTCCCTGGCAGATGTTGCAATTTCTGGACAGTGATCTCCATCTCAAGATTGCAACAGTTCAATCAGATACTTTCTATGCGGATAATCTACAGGCAGTGGTCTCTCTGGTTGATGGGGATCTGCTTGTGCCGTTTTCCGGAACAGTTATGGACATTCAGGTTGACGGAAAACTTGGGGTAAGTGGAAGTGAATCAACACCATCTGTTAAACTGGACTTCAGCAGTAAAAGTGCCGCACTGGCACCATTGTTTGCTGCATTAGGCAAACAACAGGACATTGGCGGAGAACTTGGGGCAATCGCTCTTACTGCCAGAACCAGCGGGAAAACTTTACCGGAGTTGATTAAAGAACTTGATCTTAACCTGGAGCTTGGAGACAGCAGGTTCCTGGTTCAGTCTGATCAGGTTTTCTCGGCTAGTAAGCTCTCTTTGCAGCGTCGATCCAATAATCCATTTGTCCTTTCTGCTTCGGGAGAGGTTCTTGATCGTCCTTTTCATCTTAAAGCCAGTGCCGGGAGACGGAAAGGTGCAAAAGATATTCATACTTCTCCACTCCACCTGCAGTTTGATGCTTGTGATACTGAACTGCTTTTTGACGGTGCTCTATATTCAGGCCGTGAAGATAACACCGTTGGTGATTTTCAGTTTTCATTAAACGGAGAAAAACTTTGCGGCTTTTTAGGTTCAGTGGAGAAATTTATTGGTGAAAAAAGTGAATAAAAATGGCTGGTCTCTTGCACTTGAAAGTTTACGTTTGAATGAATTGATCGTGGATGCCCAGGCGGAACAAAAATTTGATTCTCAGGATAAATCCTCACTCACAGTATCAGTGCACAGTGATAAAATTGATATCAGTTCCATTTTGCAGTCGAAAGGAAAAAATATTCAAAATGAGTCGATGACTCCGGAACCGATCAAAAACGAAGAAGAAAAAGCAGCAGAGATTCAACAAAAAGCTGCACTGATCGGAACAATGCTGACAAAGGAAATATTGACGCAAAAACAAAAAGATCTGCTCTTAACAGA
>JAFDME010000268.1 GCA_019306075.1 Deltaproteobacteria bacterium
GCTCATTTTCCCCTGATCTGACTAGTAAGTATGATCTCACCTGGTCCGGAGGAGGTAAGATGAACTCCGATGAACTTGTCAGCCTCTGTATTGACTGGGTGAGGAAATATCCCATTATCTCCTGGGAGGATCCTCTGGCCGAAAATGACTGGCACGGCTTCCAGAAAATGACAAAAGAAACAGGCTCAAAAATTGATATAGTGGGGGATGATATCTTTGTCACCAACACCCGCTATATTGCCAGGGGGATTAAGGAAAAAAGTGCCAATTCGGCACTTATCAAGCTGAACCAGATAGGAACTGTCACTGAAAGTATCGATGCCGTCCGCATGTGTCGTGACAACGGCTGGAGATATTTTATCTCCCACCGCTCCGGAGAGACGGAAGATACCTTCCTGGCGGATTTTGCGGTGGCAATGGACGGCGGTCAACTGAAAACCGGCTCCGCTTCGAGAAGCGAACGTATCGCCAAATATAACCGACTGCTTGAGATAGAGCAGGAACTTGGCAGCAGCGCGCTTTACTACTGGTAACCTTCTATCCGATCACTTACAGCCATGGAAAAAATTGGAACAATTCATACTCCCTTCACAAATCTTGAAGATATGCCCATTCAGCCCAAAGGGGCAAAAGAAGTTATCGGCGAAGTTGAAATCAACAGCGAACTGGTCGAAGGACTTACGGATCTTGAAGGCTTCAGCCATATCTATCTGCTCTATGAATTCCATATGGCTCAGAGGACAGCACTGAAAGTGACACCCTTTATGGACACCAGCAAACGCGGTGTATATGCCACCAGATCGCCCCTTCGCCCGAACCATATCGGTCTCTCTATCGTAAAGTTGGAAAAGGTAGAGAACAATATCATCACTGTACTGGGTATAGATGTCCTTGACGGCACCCCTCTGCTGGACATAAAACCATATATTGCAGCCTTCGATGAAATCAGAGAAAGCAGTTCAGGCTGGATGCAGGCTTCTGCAAAAGATGTCGCCCGCAAACGGTCAGACAGGCGATTTGCTGATTGATGAGACTGAATTCCGGGTAATTAAAAAAAAACTCCGCGCAGCGTTGACAGAAACGGAAAACGGAATCAACGTATTGTGCAGTTAAACACTAACCCGACAATTCGGAAGATTTTTTTTGCCTTCTCTGTGCTCTCTGTGTCCTCTGTGGTATGAGGTTTTTCCCGGAGTCGGAGTTTAAGCCCTGGTTTTTAAGGGTGTTTACCTGTTTTTTTAAAAGGCGGTATCAATCAATCTACTAAGGAGCTATCAATGACAGACGAAAAAAAGACACCCTGCCCAACCTGTCAGGGAAAAAAAATCATCGAAGGTGTATGTGAAGTAAGCCAGGAATGGTCAGGAACCCAGGACGGGATGGGTGATGATATGCAGTGTACTCCTGATCAGGTTTGCCCCACCTGCAACGGCAAAGGGTACGAAGAGTAAAGATGAATAATCCGGTGATACAGAAAAATACCCTCGAAATTTTCTCAGACTATATCTGACCCTGGTGCTACTTCATTACCGGGCGTATTGACAAGCTGCAGGAAAAATATAATTTTTCGGTCCGCTGGAGAGCCTTCCCCCTTCATCCGGAAACTCCGGTCGAAGGCCAGCGCCTCGAAGACCTCTTCCAGGCCAGTTCCGAAAAGGTACAGGAGATGGTCAGTCATCTCAAGCATACAGCAGAGGAAATGGGTCTTCCATTCGGCGAAAGGACAATGACCTATAACAGCCGACTGGCCCAGGAACTCGGTCTCTGGGCGGTAAGCAAAGGAAAAGGAAAAACCTTTCATATGGCGGCGTTCAGAGCCTATTTTGCAGATGGCGTCAATCTTGCCAGGATACCCGTTCTGCTGAAATTGGCGGAGGAGGTTGGATTGCCTCGAAAGAATGCTGAAAAAGTACTGGAATCAAGATCATTTAGAGATGCTGTCGACCGCGACTGGACGGAATCGCAGTTCAGATCAATAACAGCAGTACCCACATTCAGCATAAACAATCACAAGCTGGTGGGAGCGCAGAGTTACGATAATCTCGTTCGGCTGGTAACGGAGAATGGGGTAGAGATGAAAAAACAACCATGAAAACGGTCAATGGAGACCTCATCCAGTTGGCTGTCAAGGGTCATTTTGACATTATCATTCATGGCTGCAACTGTTTCTGTACCATGGGGGCCGGCATAGCAAGAACGATCAGCCTGGAATTCCCCGAGGCAATGGCAGCTGATGCGGCGACCGTGGCAGGTGACCGGCAGAAACTCGGGAACTACAGCCACGCCACAGTCAGCAGAAACAGTCATACCATTACCATCATCAACGGTTACACCCAGTATAGTTATGCCGGCAAAGCTCCGCTTGCCGACTATGAGGCGATACAGACCCTCTTTTTTCGGCTGAAAAAGAAGTTCTCCGGTAAACGTTTTGGCTATCCTAAAATAGGTGCAGGACTTGCGGGTGGAGACTGGGATAAGATCTCATCCATTATCGACCGGGAGCTGGCAGGAGAAGAACACACTCTTGTTATCTTCGATCCCCGATCTAAAGGCAGGCAGCAGCAATCAGGAAACACTAACCCGAATAAATCAGAATTTTAAAATGCCTGGATAAGTGCCATTGAGGCCTATTCAAACATATAATTTCAACCGACCTTCTCCAGCTTCCTGTTTTTTCTACAGAAATTCTGGAGTAAGGCACTAACCAGCAGGAGGAACTATGAACAGCAGAAGAGAGTTCATCAAGGGTTCAGTTGTTGCGGCATCAGTGCTTGCATTAAGTAGAACGCTGCCCGCTGAAGGTTCGGAAAACAGTTTGTCCGGCATAGTCTATACAAAAGACAATCCGGGGAAATGGGGGAAAAAGGTCGGCTCCCACCTCCCTTCAATCACAGTCGAAAACGGCAAGGTCACTCTGGAGACAAAACATCCAATGAGTGAAAAACATTACATAATCCGTCATACTCTGGTTCTCGAGGATGGGACGGTAGCAGGTGCAAAAACCTTTTATCCGGACATCAAAAAGGCAGTATCAAGTTATGAACTGCCGGCGGGATATAAGGGGAAAATATATGGTACCAGCTTCTGTAATCTGCATGACTTCTGGCTGAACGAAGCCACTGTGTAATCGACCTGCAGGTGTCATCGGTAAAGATGGTTAAGTGCAAACTGTACACTCCTCCACTTAGCCATCACTCCTCAGTGCAGTCCGGGCAGACCGCCTGAAAAAAGCGGGGATCTGCATACTCGTTTAAAGACTCTTCTACAGTATACCAGTTACCATCATCACCGTTAAAAATCTTATGACAGGATTGACAGACAGCGACACCTTCGCGAATCATCTCCAGATGATTGAGTACCTCTTTTAACTCCGTAACAGTCTCGCTGAGAGAGGCCTGGGTACGAACCATTCGCTCCGCAACCCGGACGCGGGCCCGCAGTTCATTATTATTAAAAGGTTTGGTCATATAATCATCTGCCCCGGCGTCAAATCCCTTAACGATATCGTTATTGGAGTCCCGTCCTGTCAGCAGTATGATATACGGCGGATTTTCCCTCCCCATCTCCTTCACCTTTCTGCACACTTCAAGACCGTGAAGTTCCGGCATCTCCCAGTCAAGGATAGCAATACCGGGTGCGTCCTTCCGCTTAAGAGCCGACCAGGCCTCCTGCCCGTTTACAACACTCTCAACCCTGTAGCCCCAGTTCTCAAGACTCACCTGCACCAGCATCCTTGTCGTCAGTTCATCCTCGGCAATTAAAATCTTCACCGTTATTCTCCGTTGGGTAAATGGGTGCCATGAAATTCAGGCTTTTCAGCAAATATCAGAAAGATCATATATCACTCCCGACTGACGGAGCGGATACAGCCTCTCTATTTCTACTGATAAGTACACTTTTTATCCGCTGAAAACAAGATGGTGCCATCTCAAATTCATATTTATCGCAGGATGGTCAGATATTTTGCCGTCCCGGCTTGACTTATGAGCCAGAGAGAGTCTATAAATGCTCTCCACCTGCTGTCTCCGTCAACCCGATCATGCCAATACATGTTGTAACCCGAATAAATAGGAATTTTAAAATGCCTGGATAAGTGCCTTGGTACTATATTCAATCAACTTATTTCAAAATATCTCACCCAGTTCCTTGTTTTTTATTACAGCTTTTACGGAGTAAGGTACTAACGCAGACAAGCTGCAAGTAAGTACCTTGGAGGTATATACCTATTTTTACGGCTGAATACTTCCCTCATTTCCTCGGAGTCTTCGCTTACCTGTTTTTTATTACAGCTTTTAC
>JAFDME010000269.1 GCA_019306075.1 Deltaproteobacteria bacterium
GAAGGAGTGGCAGATATATCCATCGCGGCAGGCGGTGGCGGAGGGTCTGTTGTCTCTCGGATTTACGGCGGGAGGAATAAAAATATCCCCGGGATCAATTCTGCTTACAGCGGGAATCGTCTATATAATACTCATCACCTCAAAGGCAATCCAGAAGATCCTTCTCAACAGTATTTTTCCCCGATATCATATGGAGTTGGGGGTGCAACTCTCCATGGCGCGCCTGATACACTACACCGTGCTGGTAATCGGTTTTGTCATCCTGCTGAATATTCTCGGCTTTGAGTTAACGAAGTTGACGATTATCGGCGGTGCCCTCGGTGTCGGAATCGGTTTTGGACTGCAGGCCATCGTCAATAACTTTGCCAGCGGTCTTATTCTCCTTTTCGAGCGACCAATCAAAGTGGGGGATACTATCCAGATAGGTGAAAACTTTGGTGAAATCAAAAAACTTGGCCTGAGATCCACTATCGTGAATACCTTTGATAACGCTGAAATTGTCATTCCTAACTCCGATCTAATCACCGCTCCGGTAACAAACTGGACTCTCACCGGCAGACAGGCAAGGGTGAAAATACCGGTCGGAGTTGCCTACGGTTCCGACATTCAAAAGGTTCTTGAAATTTTAATGTCCTGCGCGGAAGAACATCCGCTGGTGATGTCGCAACCCCGGCCAAAGGCTCTCTTCCTCGCTTTTGGCTCCAGTTCCCTCGATCTTGAACTGAGAGTCTGGACACCTGATTTTTCTGACAGAAGACAGCTCCAGAGTGAGTTAAACCAGGAAATTGAAAGTGAATTTTCCATTGCCGGCATCGAGATACCTTTTCCGCAATCGGATCTGCACTTGCGCAGCATAGACAGCCAGGCAGCGGAGACTTTAAAAGGAAACGGAAAATGACGGCTTTCCCAAAAGACAGTCCGGGCAGTTGTGACACAGAGGAGAAATTGTGAAAAACTGTTTAGTAAAAGACCTTATGATCCCCATCTCTGAGTATGCTACCGTCACACTCGGAACATCCCTCACTGATGCTGTGCTTGCGCTGGAAAAAGCACAGAACGCATTCACCTCAAGCAAGTATCAGCATAGAGCTATTCTTGTCCTTGATCATGATGGCAGCGTTGTCGGAAAAGTGGGACAGTTATGCGCACTGCAGGCCATTGAACCGGAATACAATTTTAATGATAAAATTGAGGAAATTAAGAAATATAATTTCAGCGAAGAATACCTGGTCCGGCTTCGGGAGAGATACCGTTCTGAAGAAACGGTTCTGGAAACAGATCATCTGCAGGACATTGCAGAAAAAAAGGTTGAAGAATTTATGCAGAAACCCAGGCCGGGAGAGTTCGTTGCAGAAAATGGCACAATTGATACCGCCATACATAGACTGGTATCAGGCAGACACCAGTCCCTGCTGGTTACACGTCAAAAGAGGATTATAGGTATACTGAGAATGGCGGATGTCTTTGCCGCTGTCTCCCATGAAATACACAACCTGGCGGATTGAGAAGAGGAAGATATGCGCGAGCTTGAAAAAATCTACAATAGAATTGTTCAGAGGGTCAACATCAACCTGAGAGAACTCAATTTTGATGTTACGCCTTTTGCCGATCAGCTTATCCCCCCGGATCAGATGACAAAATTCTATGCCTTTTACGGTATAACCCCGGACCACCCGTTGGACCTCCATTTTCACCATTCCGCCCTGGCAGGCAGCTACTTTCTGGGCCGATGCCGTGTCAGCAACTCACTCCTTTACAAAAGTGATATCAGGGGAGATGAGTTGAAACGGGAGAAACAGATCTTTCGTTTTGAAAACTTTGAAATAGTCCTCGCCACAGATGAGATGATCTCCATAGAGAACAGCGCACTGGTCAAAACCCTGGTACATAATTTTTCCCACGACCCGGAGACGGTTGAAAAATTTTTTATAAAAGACACACTGGCCATGGATTATTCAAATATCCACGGCGCCCCGAGTGGTGGTTGTTTTCTCGGCCCATTTGCGACAGTAGATCTCACAACTGTGCGCGATTGCGCGATTGGCTGCTACTCCTATGTTCAGGCGGGAGAGATCAGTCATATGAACATTGCCCCCGGAACAATCTGGGTTAACAGCCCGGGAAATTTCAATTTCCTCTACACCTACCCGGAGCAGCCTCTTGCACAGTATGTCTCCCTCTCTCCCGAATATGTCCCATGGGGTATACTGTTTGATTTTATTGAGGAGCATAAAGATGCCTTCCAGCGTGTCTTTGATTTTGTAAACCTTGATGCCATTGAATCAATCCCGAACACCGCCTCCCTGGACCATTTTGCGGTTGTCCTGCCGCGGACAAAAATAGAGGATAATGTACTTGTGGCACAGAGGGCATACATAGAAAACTCAACTCTCGGCAGGGGAGCTAACGCCCAGGAGAACTGTTTTATCATCAACTCACACCTTGAAGGACTCAATGTCACCGCCCATGGTGCAAAAATAGTGAATGCCAATATGGGGCGTGGCATCTTTACCGGCTTTAACAGCTTTCTCTTCGGGAAACCGGAAAGCAGACTGACGGTCGGCAAGGGGTCAATCATAATGCCCCACACTATAATCGATATCAATGAACCGCTGACGGTTCCCGAAGACCATCTGGTCTGGGGACTGGTGAGAAATGGAAATGAACTGGCTGAAAACAGTATCCCGCTGGAAGAGCTGACAAAGGTCAAGAGTTCATTTTCCCGGGGCAGGCTCCACTTTGAAGGCAAGGGAGACCTCTTCGTCAAAACCTTCCAGGATCGAATCCATCATATCCTCGAAGCAAACGGCGCTTTCTACGAAGATGGAAAAAATGCGGGCCATGCCCAGAGAAACCAGAACCTGTCACTGAATACTATCCAGCCATTCCATTTTGGTGAAAAGAAAGGGATGTATCCGGATATTCAGATTCGGCCCTGATTCGGCAAAACGATCGCACTCACGATTCCCCCTCATATCCGGTGTCAACGGGCAGACGTTTCTGCCTTGCAGCGCCCACAGCCAGCCGGTCACACCTCTCATTCATAGGGTTACCGGCATGGCCTTTTACCCAACGGAATTCCACATCCAGATCACCAGTGAGGTCCAGCAGTTCCTGCCAGAGATCAATATTGAGAGCATCCTTTCCATCGGATTTTTTCCATCCCTGTGACCGCCACTTTTTCGCCCACCCCTTAGTGATTCCGTTCACCAGATAACGGGAATCTGAATAGAGCAGTACTGGTTTCGTTTCAGTTGTAAGGTTGCGAAGAGCAACTATGGCAGCCATCATCTCCATTCTGTTATTTGTGGTCAGCCTGAAACCGCCGCTCAGCTCTTTTTTCCTGCCCGACTCGATAATGACCGCACCATATCCCCCCGGACCGGGATTATTGAGACTGCTGCCGTCTGTATAGATAACAATATCAAAAGGTTTATCGCCTCCAGGAGGTTGGTAATAGTTCTTTTTACCGAGGGGAGAAGCCTTTCTTTTAAAAACAGGATTTTTCAGCCAGTTCTCAGCATCAGTCATGCTGGGAAAACTCTTATATTTTGCTGCGCCAAATCCTTTAACCTGCTTCTCAGCACTCGGCCAGTCAGTGAATATTCCGCATTCACGCCCAACCGCTACTGCATAAAATTTCTTTTTTGCCATTGCACCTGTTTCTGGTAAAAAAAAGAGCCGGATAACCCTTCCGGGCAATCCGGCTCCTGTAAACCGTTCCTACAACCTGTAGAATTTCAGCATCCGCCTATGCCTCACCCTCCGGCGCTTTTTTTCGGTTTCTTCGCCGTAACAACTTCACCATCCTTGCCCAGGGGGCCTGCAATCGCATCACGGGAAACTTTGACAACAACATCTTTTGCGATTTCCAGCTTTATAACGGTATCAGTCAATCCCGTTATCACACCATGTACACCACCCTTGGTCATTACCCTGTTGCCTTTCTTCAATTCATTAAGAAAGCCCTGGTGCTGCTTGGCCGACTTCTGCTGAGGTCTGATGAGTAAAAAGTAGAATACTACAAAAATAAGAATAAGCGGGATAAATGAAGCTAATCCACCAGCGGCACCGGCTGCCGGTCCAGCTGCATGAGCAATTCCTGACATAACAATTCCTCCAAAAAAAAAAGACGAGATTAAAACAAACAATTAATTGACGATCGTTGGTGCACGGTAATCACTCATGCTCAAGCTTGCTATAAAAATCTTTCCGGAACCGAGCAAAAGTATCCTGCTCAATGGCGGATCGTACGGTGGCCATCAAATTGAGATAATAGTGCAGGTTATGAATAG
>JAFDME010000270.1 GCA_019306075.1 Deltaproteobacteria bacterium
GTAACCGGTTTTTCTTTTGCCGGTCTTTATATTGTTGCAGAAAGCTGGTTAAATGAGTCTGCAGATAATGAATCACGGGGTCAGTTGTTGAGCTTTTATATGCTGATTTCACTAGGAGGAAAGGCAGGGGGACAAATGTTGCTTAATCTTTCCCCTCCCTCCGGTGTGGGGTTGTTCGTATTGGTATCCCTGCTGGTCAGTCTGGCCGTGGTACCAATTCTTCTTTCAGCATCACGTGCACCTCAGTTTGACGTGATGGAAAATGTCTCCATCCTGCAGCTCTACCGTGTATCACCGCTTGGAGTCTTTGGTGTGCTGGTAACCGGAATGTCCATGGGGGCAATCTACGGAATGGGGCCTGTTTATGCCACTCATGCCGGCATGTCAGTTAAAGATGTATCATTATTTATGGGCACGTTGATTATTGGTGGTTTTCTGTCTCAGTATCCGTTGGGCTGGCTATCGGACCGTATCGGCCGGCGCAGGGTTATCGTTTTTTGCTGCATGGCCGGAGCGGTTGTTTCCTTTTCTGCCATGAGTTTCACCCCGGAAGGAAGAATGCTGTTTGCAGTTGTTGCTGCAGTGGGCGGTTTGTCAATGCCCTTATATTCACTCTGTACGGCACACACTAACGATTATCTGACATCAACCCAGATGGTTGCTGCCAGTGGGACTCTGGTACTTTTAAGTTCTGCCGGAGCCGCAATAGGATCATCTGTTACCGCTTTGGGTATGGAATTTTTTGGCTCTCAAGCCTTTTATGGGAGCATCGCCACAATGTTGACCATAGTCGCACTGTTTTCCTTATGGCGTACAACTCAGCGTGTTGATGTGGAGTCGGAAGAGAAGGGGGATTTCGTTGTCATGGCGGCCAGTCCATTGAGTGCATCCTTGACCCCGGAGGTTAATCTTACCGAAATTGAAGCAGCAGCGGATGAAAATGCAGAGGATATCGAGAACAGTCTTGAGGAACTGATAAGTGATCTTGAAAATCCGGTTGATTCTACTCCGACGGACGGTAAATAACAGGTAGGCAATGCAGCAGATTATTTCAACCTTTCGTACAGATTGAGTAAGATCTCGAGGAATTCAATATGATTGAAGTAAATGTTTTTGCAGGTATTTGTGGATTTAACACACGAGTGACAGGAGAGGACAGGGGAGGCTACAAGGCAGGGCTGGAGATTGACAGTGAATGTCCTAACTGGTCAGAGGTCAATGAAATACTGCGCGGAAGGGATATTAATGTCATGACTGAACTGTTTAAGGACAGGAAGACGGGGACTTTGAATTCTCAGGTGCTGGAAATTGCCCTTACAACTATCCCACATGTCTCCTGCCCTGTGATTTCCGCTGTGCTTAAAACACTTGAGGTCAGTGTGGGGCTGGCATTGCCTAAAGATGCCACCATTACCTTTAAACAGTAGCAAAAAAGTGTAGAGCTTCTGACAAGATTCTCACAAAAAGGCACTTTTGATATGAATCAGCCTATTGTGCACGACGAATTGCACTTTGGATTGGCGGGGTCATCATTAACCAGAAAGAGCTTTCACTGGCGGTACTGCTCGTATCTGCCATAGCCCAACCCAGCCCATCACCGTTCCTCGCAGTTGTCTCTGTGGACAGTGTAACCAGAAAAGAACCGGCATAGAGCAATAAAAGAAAGAGCGTAACAAGAAGTCTAGATTTCATCCTTTCTCCAATATAAACTTAAAACCAACTTGTAATCAGAATCATATGTCACCGTACGTCACCTAAACTATCATATAACACAAGGGTTTTCAAAGGGAATTTATTTTTTCTCTTCTTTTTCCTTTTGAATGGTTCTCAGGATTTTATTTCTTTTATTGCACGATGGACTTGAAGGAGGAATTTTCTTGAGAAGAATTTCCGCCTGTTTGTATTTTTTTTGAGTGGCCCATAAAGATCCTAGATTATATATGGCATTATAATTGTCCGGATCAAGATTTATTGCCTTTTCGTATGATGATTCAGCTTCCTTAAACCTTTCCAGTTTGAACAAAATATTTCCCTTGTTGTTCAGCATTCTAGAGTGATTTAATGGGGAAAAATATTGCTCAAGCAACTGGTTCGCGACTTCCAGAGCACCTTCGTATTCCCCCTTTTTTGCAATGGCTATGACTAGATTAACGGCTGCAGGTTGATCAAGTTTCGGAGAATCTGGTGCGGTATCGTTGAGGCCATAGGACTTATGCATTGTCTGGAGGAAAATATCAAGGGCTCCTGAATTATCTCCCTGCTGCAGTAAATGTTTGGCAAGCTCATTCCAGGGTCTTGCCTTATGGGGTGCATGGAGAGCTGAATCCCGCCATAATTCATCAGGCCTATCCCATATTGAATTTCTTTTCCATGTCATCATCGCAAGGATACACAATAGTATACAAGTTATAAGGTAAGCCTGTTTTTTGCCAATCTTCTGAGGAAGCCACCGGGTAAGTACAGAGCCGGAAATAATACATAAACCGAGGTTTGGCAGATATGTTCTATGCTCGAAATAAACATCCCGGATGGGAATAAAACCGGATTCTATAGAGTGTCCAAGATAAAAGAATAATATCCCGAATGAAACGAGCGGTTGTCGCCTCACAAACCTGACAGCGGTGCCAATGATAAGCAGGTGAAGGAAGAGGCTTATGAGAACGTCACTGGAAAAGAAGGTGTATGATATGGCAATATCAGGGTCAAAATGGAGTTTTGCCGGCCAGAAAAAGAGGCCGATATAAATCCACAGCACCCTGGTTTGAGTAAGAAAATATTCTATTCTGGAAAGTAGCACAGTTTCTCTCGTCAAGCTTGACAGCGAGGTGATAGAGAATGGATCCATCTGAAAAAAAAAGGCCATACATATCCAGAATGCAGAGAGTATGGCAAGGAGAGCCAGAAAAAGATATATCATTTGCCTGAAGGGTTTAGGGAAGAAAAGAAGATCCAGTAAAAGGATGCAGAAGGGCAGGGTGAAGCTGTTTTGTTTCGTGAAAAAAGCCAGGGATCCAAAAAGAAAACAGGCTGCGAATAACGACAACTGCTTCCAACGCTCTTCAGTTAGTCGTGCGTAGAGAAAACAGGGGAGAGATGAGATATAAAAAAAAGCAGTGAGAGAGGTCAACCGCTGTACTATGTAGGTTACTGCCTGGGTTTGCAGAGGATGGAGAACAAAGAGAAGAGCCACTGTAATGGGGAATATTTTTGCCCGGATTTTGCCTGATTGTTGATGGAAAAGTGAGATGCTGTTTAGGGCTGATATAAAGAGAAAGACAGCAAAACCGGCAAAAATATGGATTACTATGTTGGTGAAATGGAACCATTTAGGGTCAGGACCATGCAGGCTGTAGTTGATTGCGAAACTCAGATAGCCTATTATCCGTAATTTGGTGTAATCCCAAAGAGAAAGAAGATTTATCCCTTGTGTTACTGCTGAATTGTCAACAATGGAGGAATAGTCATCAAGGTAAAATGGAACAGAGAGAGTGTGCCCATAGGTGATTACTACGGCAATGGTGATTACCGTGAGGGCGAGAGAAGCAGAAGGATACCAAAGAGGAGTAATATTGGGTTGTTTTATTTTTTTCACTGTTAAACTATCTGCTGATCATTCTTTTTGTTTCTGGAGGTTGTCAGTTGTCGGAGAAGAGCACGATGTTGGATAAGTCTGCGAAGTTTTATTTTCTGCCTGGCATGCGCCATGTCTGTGAAGAGGCGTTTTCTGAGGATGCAACATATCGCAGCACTGACCAGAAACAGCAAAAGATAATTTTCATCGACAACCTGAAGTGGTGCTGAAAAGAAACCAGTAAAAAGGCAGGTTATACCAAAAGAAAAGGTTCCGCTCAGCCACCAGAACGAGGTTTTTGCATGTAATTTGCTTCTTCCTGTAAGACAAATAACAGTATATCCTGTAAGGAAGGAACATGCCGATAGTATAAAATAAATTGCCATCAATTATTGTGGTATCTTATGTTTTTTTTGCAAATTGGCTTTCTAAAAACGCGCATTGAAAGGCACAGAACTATTGTCTGGAGCATATATTTGATCACCTGGGGCCATGAGGAAAAAATTCTTGATTTACCATCCCCTCTTGGCGCCATACGAACCGATTTTTCTCCAATGAGTATACTATTTTGCAGCAGGTAAAGAATAACCCCTATATCCTGATAATCAAAGATAGAAGCTTTTGGTTGGGCCAGATAAACGGCTGTTTTTCTCTTGAACACCTTAAATCCGGAGGTGAGATCTCTGAGGTTGAGGCCCGAAAGGCCGCGAAAAAT
>JAFDME010000271.1 GCA_019306075.1 Deltaproteobacteria bacterium
ATATTGATTTTGTCGCTCCGAAAAGCGGTGCGCTGGGATGGATCGATACATTTGCGATTCCTGCCAAGGCCAAAAATGTTGATGGTGCCTATAAATGGATTAATTTTATCCTCAAACCTGAAAATGCCGCGGTATTCACCAATAAGGAAAAATACGGCACAGCATCAAAGGGAACGGAAAAATTTCTTGATGATGCCATTCGCGCCAATTTCAGCCGCTCATTTACCAGTGCTGATATAGATAATATTAAATGGTATCCTCCTGTTCCTGCAAAGCTTGAGCAGATTGAAGGTAAGATTCTTGATAAAGTTAAAGCAGCAAAATAGTACTTCCTTCCATTGACATTCTGTGACAGCATCCTCTCCCGGGTGCTGTCACGTACTTTGACACGAGCGGCTTATGCCTCCTGTTCTCGATATTGACCAGATTGTAAAAAAGTTTGGCAATTTTACTGCAGTTGATAATGTGAGTTTTCAGGTAGAGGATGGGAAATTTTTTTCTATCCTCGGTCCGTCCGGCTGCGGTAAAACAACCTTGCTGAGGATAATTTCCGGATTTCTTGAGCCGAGTTCCGGTTCTCTGCGAATCAGGGGGGAAGATATGGCTGGTATTGCACCCAACCGCCGGCCTGTGAATCTTGTTTTTCAAAATCTTGCTCTTTTTCCGATGATGAATGTGGCGGAAAATATCGCTTTTGGCCTGAAACGACAGCGTTGCCCCGCAAGAGAAATTGAATCCCGTACTGACGCCATGCTGGAGCGGGTGGGACTTACCGGGTATGGGCCCAAGGATATCGCTCAGCTTTCCGGCGGTCAGAAACAGAGGGTGGCCATTGCCCGGGCGTTGGTAGTCAACCCTTCCATCCTTCTCCTTGATGAACCACTGGGTGCTCTTGATCTGAAACTGCGTGAGCAGATGAAAATCGAATTGAAAAAACTTCAGAGGGAGGTGGGTACAACTTTCATCTATATCACCCACGATCAGTCCGAAGCTCTGGTTATGTCCGACACAGTGGCGGTGATGAATGATGGGTGTTTTGAGCAGATCGATACACCGCGCAACCTGTACGAGAGCCCTGCAAGCAGTTTCGTTGCCGGATTTGTCGGTGAAGCCAATATATTTTCTGCCTTCGTGGAATCGCAGGATCCGGAACTTATTGTACGTACTTCCACAGGTCTTGTCATGCGGGCGACTGCCATGCAGCAGATGGAAGGCAGGGAATGCAGTCTGTTTATCCGGCCCGAATCTATTATTCTGATGCCGGACGATAACCTGGAGGATCTTAATCGTTTTGAACTCGTGGTGGAGGCCATCCTTTTTGATGGTTCGAACACTAAGATTCTGGCCATGCAGGGTGACAGTGAGATAACCGTGGCTCTGCCGCAGAATCAGCAGTTTGCCCATATCGCCGTTGGCGATCACATAAATGCAGGTGTTCATGTGGATGGCTGTAAGTGCTATTCGGGAGAAATGTCGTGAAGTCGAAGGTGTCCTCCGGCCTGTTTATTTTCCTGACTCCGGTTCTGCTGTGGCTGCTTCTGTTGATTGTCATTCCCCATATAGAGCTGCTCCTCATGTCTCTGCAGGGCGAAAGTGATCTGGGTGAACCAATATGGACCCTTAGCAACTACACCGCATTTTTCACTGAGAGTATCTACTGGTACACCTTTGTTCGCACCGCTGTTTATGCCCTGCTGGTAACAGTACTCACTTTTGCTGTCACTTTTCCGGTAGCCTTTTATATTACAAAGGTGGTGCCTGTCCGTCTCAGCGGCTTTTTGACTATCCTTCTCCTGGTTCCTTTCTGGGTAAGCGAGCTGGTACGGGTTTATGGCTGGATGATTCTGCTCCGTGAAAGTGGTGTTATCAATCATTTCCTTTTGCAACTGGGTTTGATTAATCAGCCGGTGGAAATGTTGTACAACGATATTTCTATGATTATGGGGCTTGTCTATACCTCCATGCTTTTTATGGTGGTACCGTTGATTTCATCTCTTGAAGGCATGGACGACAGCATGATAGAGGCGGCCCATGATCTTGGGGCCTCCAAATTTGTTATTTTTTTCAAAATTGTTATTCCCTACGCCGCTCCGGGTATTACCTCCGGTTCTATTGTGGTGTTTATGCTTGCACTTGGAAACTATCTGACCCCGAATCTGATGGGCGGAAAAAATTCCCTCTGGTTCACCGAACAGATTTATAATGAGTTTATTGCCAGCTTTAACTGGAATCAGGGGGCAGCCTTCGGCTTCCTTCTTCTTCTGCTTTCTTCCTGTATTATATGGATTGGGTTGAAGCTTGGCAGACAACAACTGGGGAAGGCGTTGTCATGATCAGAACCTTTCCTCAGAGCAGAGGGTATTCCCTCGGATTTAAAATCTATATCTGTTTGTTCTATTTATTCTTATTTGCTCCACTGGTGGTTACCTGTGTTCTTGCCTTTAATGATTCCAGTTTCCCCTCCCTGCCCTGGAAGGGATTCAGTCTTGACTGGTTCTTCGCTGATGGTCCCGCCAGAGTAGGTATCTTCCATGACAGCAGTAACCTCACCTCTATATGGGTGAGTACCAAAACTGCGTTTTTTGTCTCTCTGCTGTCGTTGGCTGTCGGGTCAATGGGGGCATTTCTATTTGAGCAGGAGGATTTCCCCGGGAAACAGGGACTCTATTTCCTTGCCCTGAGCCCTTTGGTGATTCCCGGAGTTATCCTCGGTATATCCATTCTTCTCGCGGCGAATGCCTTTGGTTTGCTCCTGGAGGAGAACCTTGGTATTGATGTCCCTATTCTGCGGCCCAGCTTCTGGCTCGTGGTTCTGGGGCAGTTCTCTTTCATCTCCACTTTTGTTCTGCTGGTTGTTTCGGCACGCCTGAAAAAATTTGACCACTCTCTGGAGGAGGCCGCGCTGAATCTTGGTGCGACCAGGTTTGAAGTTATCCGCTATGTCACGATTCCGTTTCTTCGGCCTGCTCTGATTGGTGCCGGTGCAGTGGCTTTTCTCATGAGTTTTGAAAATTTCAACACAACACTTTTTCTGGTTGGTTCCGACACTACCCTGCCCATCAATTTGTATCTGCAGGTGCGGGACGGTTCCAGTCCGATAATAAATGCAATTTCATTTCTTCTTATTGTCTCTACCTCATTGCTGGCTTTGATTAATCTTTTGTTCAGTCGACGTGGAGAGGAGGCGTGAGGAGGGTTTTGATATGAAAGGATTTGGGACGAGTCAGCGATTCATAACCCAGTACTGACAGAGTACAGCCATGGCCTGAATTTTTGATGCTTGTCCAAGCCAGTTCCGGATCAGGATAGTCACACCGGTTAATAAAAAAAGTACCGGTTTCCAGTTTTCGACCCAGTTCTATACCACGCTCTCTATCTTCGGTAAAAATGGCAGCAGTAAGACCATAGTCACTGTCGTTCATCAGCTCGATTGCCTCTTTATCGGAGTCGACTTTCTGTATGCCGACAACGGGCCCAAAACTTTCCTCGGTCATAATGCGCATGGTGTGATTTACTTTGGTGAGAATCTGTGGTGCAAGATAGGTGGTACCGATTTTATCCAATGGAAACATTTTTGGAGGGATATGGGGGACAGCACCCTGGCTGATTGCCTCCCTTGTCTGTTCCCGTATGAAATCCGCTGCACCTGCTCGTATTACAGGGCCCAGTGTTGTTTGCGGATCATCCGAACGGCCAAGTTTATACTTTTTCACCAGCTGCACCGCCTGTTGAACAAATTCGGTGTAAATTTTACTCTGCACGTAAATACGTTCGATTGCGCAACAGGATTGTCCTGAATTAAAAAATGCGCCCTCCACTACAGCCTCCACCGCCTGCGGTAAATGGGCATCACTGCGTATATAGGCCGGATCTTTGCCGCCAAGTTCAAGGCCGACACCGATAAAACGGCCGGCGACAGCTCTTTCCACTGTTCTGCCTCCCCTGACTGATCCGGTAAAACCGATATGGTTGATACGGTCGTCCTTTATAAGGGTTTCCGTGTCATTATGGGTGAGATGGAGGTACTGAAAGACGCCTTTTGGCAGGCCGCCGACCCTGAAGCTTTCATGCAGTCGTTCAGCACAAAGAGGGGTCTGGATGGAATGTTTTAAGATAACAGAGTTACCCGCCAGGATGGCAGGAAGAACTGTATTAATTGCGGTCAGATAGGGGTAATTCCAGGGAGCGATTACAAATACCAGACCAACAGGTTCTTTCTCGATCCACCGTTGTAAACCAGGTTTTTCCGGTACTTTGAGGGGGGCCAGTCCCCGGTCGGCCAGA
>JAFDME010000030.1 GCA_019306075.1 Deltaproteobacteria bacterium
TTCCACTAAAGTGGAAAATATCACCTATAACGCGACTGCAGATTTCATCCTTGTGCCCTCGGATGGTCAAAAAGTGATTGATGTGGGCGGCACCTGCCCTGATGGATCCCTTACGGATAACGGGGACGGCAGCTGGAATTACACCACCGGCGCAATCACTGAAGACTGTGAAGTGATCGCCAATTTCACAAATTATATCGTCATCGATCCCGGTGCTGTCGGCTCATCTTTCAAGGAGATGACCTTTACCTTCGACGATCTTAACGGCAGAAATGCTGATCCTATCGGTTCTCTTGAATTTGTTTTTGCAGATGGTAAATATGGTACGATTGCATTGAGAAGCGATGTCACTTTTGATGCGGTGCTGTCCATCACATTCAGTGAATCTCTTACTACCGGCTTTGTTCCTGTTACCAGTGGCTCTTTGAGATATGGAGAAAGCTTACTGGCCAATAATTCTCAGGGTTCTGCCGGCGGAGGATTTACGGATACATATAACGTCTATTGGCAAAACTGGGATGTTCCTGAGATAGACGGATTCACTTTCTCAAATATACATTTCAACTCAATTCGTTTTCGCGATTATCCTGATACCGCAACGATTGAATCAGCAACTTTAAAAATATACGTCTGGGGGGCCGTACACGATGGGACCGTAGAGATAGGATCAGATTCTATTTTCCCATGGGATCTGTTTCTGCCGGCAATACTCCAGGCCGGGCGACCATAATATGCTGTAATCGACAGTCCCCGCAGAGAGTTTTTTGCGGGGACTGTTTGAGTGGATGGCAGCTTTTTTTCACAGTGAGAGCGCAGATCTGCTCAAGCCATGTTTTTTTATACGATAGCGAAGAGTATTCCTGCTGATCCCCAGGTCTCTTGCCGCCTGTGACTGATTCCAGTTGCATTCCCGCAGCACTGTCATAATGAGCTGTTCTTCCTGCTGCCGCAGATCAGTAGAAGATACTTCTACCTGCCGTTCACCTCCCCATTGCTGTTTGCTGATCGACGATGGCAACCTGGCAGGAGTAACCTCTTCTCCCTCACAAGTAAGTACAATCCTCTCCATAACATTTTTCATCTCTCTGATATTGCCCGGCCATGGATATTGATGGAGAAGTTTGACTGTCTCCGCTGACAGAACCGGCTGCGGACAGTCGAATTTTTCACTGAACAGCTGCAGATAAAAGTCAAGGAACAGGTTCAGGTCACCCTCTCTCTCGCGCAGGGGTACCATATGGAGGCGAACGGTATTGAGCCGATAGTAAAGGTCATGGCGAAAACTGTTTTCAGCAAGCATCTTTTCAAAGTTTCTGTTACTGGCTGAAACAATTTTTACAGAAATCTGCAGGGGTGTAGAGGATCCAACGGGGGTAACTGATTTTTCCTCCACCCCGTGCAGTAATTTAGGTTGCAGTTCCAGGGGCAGATCTCCCACTTCGTCGAGGAAGAGTGTGCCCCCGTCCGCTTCGGCGAATGCTCCCCTGCGGTCTGCAGTGGCACCGGTGAATGAGCCTTTTTTATGGCCGAAAAGTTCACTCTCCAGCAGATCCCGCGGAATAGCTGCACAGTTTACTCGTATAAAGGGGCCATTGCCATGGGCGGACTGGTGATGAATTGTCAGGGCGGCAAGTTCCTTTCCGGTCCCTGATTCACCGCTGATAAGTACAGAACTGTCTGTAGAGGCAAAGAGGCTGATCTCTTTCCTGATTTTATCCATCTGGGGAGATCGGCCAAGTAATTCATCATCTTTCACAGTCATGGCTTTCGTGGAATGGACGGCTTCAGTTATTACTGCCAGCAGTTCGACGTTGTCGACAGGTTTTGTGAGATAGTCAAATGCCCCGTTTTTCATTGCCTCAACTGCCGTTTCCACAGTACCGAAAGCAGTGAGTATAATAATGGGGATTCCATTGCTGTACTCTTTGCCAAATTCGAGGACAGCCATGCCATCACCGGGGTTCATTTTCAGGTCAGTGACGACCGCATCAGGTTTCCATTGCCGCCATGTGTTTATGCCCTCCCTGCCATTAGCCGTGTTCTGTACCTCATAGCCACCGTTTTCAATTACCAGTTGCAGGATTCGGCGAAGCCGATAATCATCTTCAATAAGCAGAATTTTCTTGCGCATAATTTTCAAGGTCAGTCAGCTGGTGATGGCTGGGTTGAGGGTTGTGGATAAAAGGGTAGACAGAGAGTAACCTTTGCCCCGCAGTTTTTGCCATTTTTGATTGCGATAGTTCCACTGTGTGCATTGACAAGCTGCCGGCAGACAGAAAGACCCAGACCAAGGCCACGTTCTTTGGTTGAGAAAAAGTTTTGGAACAGTTTTTCAGGATGAATTTTCTTAATACCGGGACCGTTATCAGATATTACTATTATAGCATGCTCTCCTTCTTCCTGTAACGAAAGGGAGAGTTTCCCTGATTCTCCCATGGCCTCTTCACTGTTTCGAATCACGTTCAGCAGTATCTGGCCAAGTTGGCTGATATCCGCATAAAGTGGCGGAATCTTCCCGGGAAGGTTATAGCTGGTCTGAATATTCGGGTTATGGTCTTTTGTCAGCTGCCATTTTTTAAGAAGGGCAGGTATAGTTTTCAGCAGATCAATGGGTTGGAATGTTGGGTTGCGGTGTCTGGCGTGGGTCAGAAGGCTGTTGATTGTCAGGTTTAGACTATCAACCTCGTCTATGATAAATGCAAGCATCTCATCCATAATTTCAGATGGCGGAGGAGTTGTATTGAGATGCTGAGCGGCACTTCGTATTACCGCCAGCGGGTTCTTCAGTTCGTGGGCAAGAACTGTGGACATTTCCCCTAAGGCCGCCATTTTCTTCTGCTGCACCATCTGGTCGAACATCTCCTCCTGTTGCCTCTTGCTGTCGGAGAGCGAAGTGAAACGAAGACTATTTTCAAGAGCAATGCCGATATGATTGGACAGAGTAGCGAGAAAAAGGATGTTATCATCATTGAATATACGGCCGCTCTTTTTATTACCAATCCATAACAGTCCGTTGATTCTGCGTGACCCCTGTAAACGGAAAGCCATTGACCATCCATCCTGTCGGAGGGTGGCAAATTTTTTTGAGAGGTGACCGTTGTTCTGCCGGATTTGGCAGAGGATAAATTCATTATCTGCAAGCTGTTTGATGATCAGCTCTGTATCCTCACCGCCAGAGAGTTCGGAGCTGTATTTTTTCGGGTAAATCTGTACCTGGTCTCCGCTGGAAATCACCAGTGCAATTTTGTCGAGGCCAAACTGTTCAGCAAATTCGAGGGTTACAATATTAACAAGATCACTGATTTCCAGGGCAGTGCTGATTCGATTGCTGAAGGCATGGAGAATTGAGGCTGGCTGGAGCTGATTGCCAAAGATATATCGGTTGATAGCTTTATGCACCCGGGAAAGGGCCGGATTGAATCCGGCAATAACCAGCACCAGAAAAAGAAGGAAGAGCTCCTCGGACAGGGTGTTTTTTCCCAGGAACCAGTGTTTGACTGCGAGCAGAAAAGCGGCATAAAGTCCAGTGAAGAAAATAATCAGGAGTATGTAGGCGAGAATTTTACTCAGAAGTTTATCAACTGCAAAGAGTCGATATCGGAGAAGCGCAAAGAGATAAGCCAGGGGCAGAATGAGAAAAGCGATTGCCGCTGTTCTGAAATAGATAAGGGGACGATCGATCAGAAGATTGGGCAACAGGTAGAGAAAGAAATAGGGGCCAAAAGAAAGCCAGTAGGCAGCGAGAGGAAATTTGATCTGGTTGCGAACAATATCGGGGGGGAGGATGTAAAAATCGACAAGATGTTTGCCGAATGCACCGACAATAATAATTGGCAGAAACATATTGCGCAGTCGCTGGAGCATTCCCAGGAACTCGGATCCTTCCCCTGCAAGGATCAGGGACAGAGTAACAGTCAGGAGTGGAGGAAGGATGTAAAAGAGAGGCGGCAGCCAGGGACGGTTTCGGGAGAGATCTCTTTCTTGGGGGAAGCAGCAGGCAAAGTGAGCCCAGGCACCAAAGGCAAGCCAGTTGCAGCAGGTGAGAGCAAAAAAACTGACACTGGTCACGGAGGGAATGACGAGTCCCAGTTGGGATGCAAGAGTGGAGGCGATGGATCCGGCAAAGCCACAGAGCATGAAGAAAAAAAGGCGTGTCAATTTATCAGGTGGTGCCCGCAGCAGTGCAATCAACCCAAGAGAGATAAAGACCGTGATGAGAAGGAGGTGGAGCCAGATAAGAGAGAGGACTGAGCCAGGAGTATGGGGAATAGTCCGCAGGGAGAAGGTATCTACTACTTTGTCAGATGCTAAGGAGACAATTGGGTTCTGCCGGTTAGCTGATTTGAGTAAAAATCCTCGCAGTACACGATCGTAAGGAACCCGGTCGATCTCAATTATGAGGTCATCAACCTGCACCGGGTTCAACTTTTTGTGAATCCGGGCAATTCTTAAACCATGCTGTGTCTTGTCAACACTGAAACCGGGATTACCGAAGAGAAAACTGCTGACAGTAAAATAGAGGACAAGACAAAACGGTACTCCTGCCGCCGTCACCCCGTATGCAAGCTGCACAAGCACTCTCATCTATCTGTTTTCAAGGAGAGATAATGAGGGGCGAAATTGATCAACCGGGGTACTTATCTGCGATATAATCTTTCAGATAATGGTTTTCAACATCCTTTGCCTTCAATAACGCTTTTACAACATCACCGATGGAGACCAGCCCTTTAAGCTCTCTCCCATCAAGCACAGGTAAATGACGAATTCTGTTTTCCGTCATGACCGCCTGGATATAATCTATATCGTCATCTTCGGTGGCAACAATCAGATCTTTGGTCATAATTTTATCTACAGAAATCTCTGTGATGCCCTGCAGGTCCTTCATGACAGCCATAAGGACATCACGGGCGGCAATAATCCCGAGTATAGTATCATTCTTGTCGACAACCAGCAGGGAACCTACACGGTTTGCCGCGAAAATGGACATTGCATTATGTACAGTGGTCGTTTCACGAACTGTGATAACCTGACGGCCTTTTTTCGCTAAAATATCTTTTACTTTCATACGGAAGGCTCCTGATTTTATATTGCGCTGTTGATAATGCCTGAAGCTGGACAGTTGGTCTACAGAGTAAACTATAAATATCTTTTGAAAAATTACTACATGTCTATATAACTATTGGATAGAGCCCTAATGCGAAGACGCAGAATACCAGAATAAATGTACAGGCAGGTGCAAAGATGGAGTTTTCAATCTCAAAGGTATCTTCAGGTTCCTGAAAATACATGATAATAATAAGACGCAGGTAGTACCACATGGAGAGGATACTGCTGATAACACCAAAGACCGCCAGGGCCATCTGGTTTGCAGAAATCGCACTGGTTATGATATAGAATTTACCCATAAAGCCGGCGGTGGGAGGAATCCCCGCCATTGACAGGAGAAAAACTGCAATGGCGGCAGCTGAATAGGGACGAACTTTGGCGAGTCCCTTGAAATCATCAAACGACATCCTGCTTTCACCCTTACCTCCAAGATAAGAAAGCGCTGCAAAAATACCGAGGGTTCCGACAGAATACGCTGCGAGGTAGTATGCTATAACTGATCCGCTGAAGCTTTCAGTGGAAATTGCAACCAGTGCAATGAGCAGGTAGCCGGAGTGAACAATGCCGGATGCGGCGAGCATTCGTTTAATATTTGACTGGCCAATGGCAATCAGGTTGCCGCCGAACATGGTAAAGAGAGCAATGTAGAAAAGAAAATCAATCCATTCTTTTTGCATTGCCCCGTTAAGAGCAAGAAAGTTCGCGAAAACAGTAAATGTCGCGGCCTTAAGAGCTGTGGCCATAAACCCTGTGACGGGAGTGGCGGCGCCATCATACACGTCGATAACCCAGGCGTGAAAAGGGAAGGCGGCGACTTTAAAAAGAAAAGCAACGAAGATGAAAAATGCACCACCTATGAGGAGTGGCGTTCCTGCGGAATGGGTGGAGATAAAACTGCTGATTTCGGCAAATTTGGTACTGCCTGCTCCACCGTAAACCAGAGCACTTCCCATAACAAAGAAAGAACCTGCAAAAGCTCCAAGTAACAGGTATTTAAGGAGAGCTTCTGTGCTTGTGACTCTCTTGCGGTCGTAACCGACAAGAATATAGATTGCAAGAGACATGATCTCAAGAGAGATAAAGCTGGTGATCAGTTCCCTGGAAAGAGTGAGCATCAGCATGCCGCCGGTGGCAAAAAATAAAACTGAATAAAATTCCATGGTGCAGGGATTGTTTTGCTTGAAATAGGTAAGGCAGGTCATTGCAGTGAAAAACCCGCAGCCTATGATAACGAGACCGGCTGCCTGGGTGAAACTGTTACTGACAAACATTCCGTTGAAGACACTACCATAGAGAGCTGATTCATGGTTGCCGGCGGTCAGCTGCATGACAAAGGCGGCGGCGAAAAATCCCATGCTCACAAAGGGTGCATTTTCCAGTTTTACTTTTTCAAAGGCGGACAAAAGCATCAACAATATCCCAGCTGAGCATATTATGATTAGAGGGAACAATGACATAAAATCATTCATAATGGTAAGCCTGCCTTAATTCTTTTGGTGGTTGAGTCCCTCGGAAGGGACTGTTGTGTCAACTATCACTGTGGGAGCTACGGTGGAAAACTCTGCAATGTGCTTCTGAGCTGCCGGTTCGATCTTTTTGAGAAAAGGCTGGGGGAAAATTCCCATGAAAATTATCAGTAAAATAACAGGGAGAAAGGTCAAGACTTCAGTCATGTTGAGATCAGTAAACTTTTCAGTCAGTTCTTTTGGTTTTTCAAAGAAGACTCTCTGAAACATCCAGAGCATATAGCAGACCCCTATGATCAGGGTTGTCCCTGATAGAATACCAATGAAGGCGTTAAATTTCACCGCACCGAGAATGATCAGAAATTCACCAATAAAACCGCTGGTTCCGGGCAACCCTACAGAAGCAAGCATGGCGATAGCGAAGAAAGTGGCAAAAATAGGGGCACGGTAGGCAATACCGCCGAGATCTGTAATGTTACGGGTCTGCATTTTCTCTTCCATAAGACCTACGAAGAGAAAGAGTACGCCGGTACTCGTCGCATGTGCAACAATCTGGAAAAGACTGCCGGTGAGTGCCTGTACATTCATGCAGAACACCCCGAGAGCAATAACACCCATATGAGAGGCAGAGGAAAAAGCCAGCATCCGTTTAATGTCTTTTTGCGCAATCGCCGCGAGTCCGCAGTACATCATGCCGACAACACCCGCCAGAGAGAGAAGAATAGCAAACCGGGCAAATTCAATTTCAAAAACCGGGATGACGAAACGGATAACCGCATAAACACCAATCTTTGCCATGATAGCTGAGAGAACAAAGGTTGTTGAGGTGGGTGCTTCGGTATAGGCATCGGGCAGCCAGGTGTGGAAGGGGAAGAGCGGTATTTTAATGGCAAAGGCCAGCATAAACATAACGAAGGCGAGAACAGCATACCCTCCCGAAAGATTGAGCTTGGCGAGTTGCACGATATTAAAACTCCATTCACCAAACTGGGTATGATAGGCCACACCAACATAGACAAGAGCCGCCAGCATAAGCAGGGAACCTGCTATAGTGTAAAGAGTAATTTTAAGAGTTGCCGCGAGCCTGCCCGGGCCACCGTAAAGGCCAATCATAAAGAAAATCGGCAGCAGCATTATTTCCCAGAAAATATAAAAGAGAACAAGGTCGGTGGCACAGATGGCACCAATCATCGCCCCCTGGCAAATAAGCAGGTTGGCATAAAAACCTTTGGTGCGGGTCGAGAAAACAACAAAGATAAGGGGAAAGAGCAGTGCACAGGTAAAGAGAACAAGAAGGCTTATGCCGTCAACACCAAGGCTGTAATTAACTCCCAGAGACTCAATCCACACCCGGCTTTCCACATACTCCATACCGGCAGAACCGGAAAAACCGAGAAACAGTTCAATCCCGAGGAGCAGGATAATGCCGGTGACAATGAATCCTGCGAGTCGGGCTATACCCTTACTGATTGGCGCTGCCAGTACAAACAGCCCTGCCAGAAGGGGCATGAATATCATGACTGAAAGGACATATTGAAACATTCTTACACCTTACCTAATTGAGCGATTGAGAAAGAAGCAGACTAATAATACTGAGGCCTATAACCATATAAACCGCATAGACCCGTACGTAGCCAACCTGGAATATTTTAAAACCTGTACCGGCTTTGCGGTACAGCCATGAAGATACTTTGACATGAATATCTGTAACATTAGGTTCAAGGGATTTCCAGATAACGGAACCGATAGCTTTGTAGGGTTGAACAAAAACAGTGTTATACAGTTCATCAACATAAAACTTGTTATAAGCGAATTTGGCAAAGCCCGTATATTCCGGTTCTTCTGCGCCCGAGGCAAACTTTTTATAGGCTATAACAATGCCGGTGACTATAATCGCGATAGTGAGAGCCATGGCAAGCAACTCAACTGTAAGAGAAGTATGGGGATGATGTTCGACCAGGCTGGGCGCAAGCCAGTGGGAAACATTAAGATTTCCACCGAAGATTCCGGGCAGGTTGAGAAAACCTGCGCAAAGGGCTCCAAATGCGAGGACCATAAGCGGGATGGTCATTACAGCAGGTGCGTCCTCGGCATGATCAAAAGCTTTCTTATCCCGGGGCTGACCATGAAAGACCACGAATATTAAACGAAAAGTGTAATACGCTGTAATGCCGGCTACCGCCACACCAATAAACCAGATGCCGGTATGCCCACTCGCCAGGGCTGAGAAGAGGATTTCATCTTTTGAGAAAAAACCTGAAAATGGAGGGAAACCGGCAAGTGCCAGGGCTCCGATGAGCATGGACCAGTATGTTTTCGGCATTTTTTCCTTGAGACCACCCATCTTCCAGATATTCTGTTGATGGTGCAGGGCGTAAATGACCGAGCCGGCTCCGAGAAAGAGTAAGGCTTTGAAAAAAGCATGAGTGAAAACATGAAAAATACCGGCGGAGTAAGCGGCTACGCCAACTCCGGCAAACATATAACCGAGCTGACTGACGGTTGAATAAGCGAGGATTTTTTTGATGTCATGCTGGAACATGCCGAATATGGCAGCCAGGAGAGCGGTGAGAATGCCAATCCATGCTACAACCGCACCTGCAACCGGCACATGGGCATAAATAAAACTGAAACGGGCTACCATATAGACACCTGCGGTGACCATTGTGGCGGCGTGGATCAGGGCGGAGACAGGGGTCGGGCCAGCCATGGCGTCAGGGAGCCACACATAGAGCGGAATCTGTGCTGACTTGCCACAGGCACCGACAAAAAGGAGCAGGCAGACAACGAGACCAATACCCGGTGTCAGGAGGTGGCTGTTTTCTCTGAGGGAGAGATAGTCAAATCCGGATGCACCGATTGCCCAGAAAAGAAATGCCATACCGAGCACAAAACCAAGATCACCGATTCTGTTTACTATGAAAGCTTTATTGCCCGCCAGGACATTGTCGGTATCTTTGCAGTAGAAGCTGATCAGCAGATAAGAGCAGAGGCCCACACCTTCCCATCCGACAAACATCACAACAGGACCGCTGCCGAGCACGAGTATCAGCATGGATCCGAGAAACAGATTCATATAAGAGAAAAACTTACCGAAGTTTTCATCCCCGGACATATAACCTACAGAGTAAATATGGATCAGCGATCCGATGAAGGTGACAAAAACAAGCATCAGTGAACTGAGAGGGTCGGCAAGAAAACCCATGGTGATATGGAGATCTCCTACGCTGAACCAGGTGAAGGCATCGTGGATGAGAAATCTGGAATCGGCAGGCATACCCTTGAGCTGGAAGTAAACAATCAGGGCATAGATAAATGAGATTACCGGGCCTATGCAGCCAAGAACACCATAGAGTTTTTCAGAGAACGGTTTCCCCGTGCAGGTTGAAATATGCATCACTCCCAGAATCAGGGCCCCAAGGAGGGGAAACAGCGGAATTAAACCGAGATAACTTACTGTATGTTCCATGAAATCACCCTTTTAACAAGCTGAAGACGTCGGTGTCCAGTTTGCCTTTATGCTTGTGAAGCAGAATTACAACTGCAAGAGCAAGTGCTGCTTCAGCTGCGGCGACCGCCATAACCATCAATGCTAATACGTGACCGTCCATACTCTCATGAAATCTGGAAAAAGCAATAAATGCGAGGTTGGCCGCGTTGAGCATAAGTTCAATTGACATGAATACAATCAGCACATTCCGCCTGGAAACGACACCAAGGATGCCGATACAAAAAAGAATGACACTTAAGATAAGATAGTTCTGGATCACTTGCTCATCCTCCTTTTACCCGCCAGAACCACGGCCCCGACAAGAGCCACCAGCAGGAGAATTG
Source organism: Deltaproteobacteria bacterium (assembly GCA_019306075.1). GTDB lineage: Bacteria > Desulfobacterota > Desulfobulbia > Desulfobulbales > Desulfocapsaceae > Desulfomarina. The sequence continues at coordinate 10,407 of JAFDME010000030.1, forward strand.
ATACTATTTCAAAGGGCAGGAGCCAGTCTTTAAAGAGTACCAGCCCAACCTCCTTGATGCCGCCAAAACCATCGCCGAGGATGGTTGCTTTGGTGGCGGGAATGGACTGGATAATCTTTTTTAGAAAGAAAAAAACAGGGGCAAGAACCACCACTCCGCCAAAGAGATAGAGAAATCGACCCTTTTCCTCCGGCAGATCTTCAGTGCGAACGTTAAGAAACATAATGATGAAGATAATGAGGGACATGATGGCACCGGCGTAGACAATAAGCTGGATGGCAAAAATCAGCTTGGCTGAGAGTAGTGCGTATAACCCGGCCAGGGAAATCATGGTAACCACCAGGCTCATTGCACTATTCATCGGGTGTCTAAACGTGACCAGACCGATGCCGCCAAGCACAGCTAAAATGGAGAATGCGGCAAATAACCACTCGGCAAACATAATATCAAGCGCCCCCTTTTTTATATTCTTCTTCGGAAAATGCACCCGGTGTCCGCAGCAGATCGTCGATTCCCAGAACAAAGGATTCCCTGTTATAGTCGGTGACAGAGTATATCCCGGTATCCATACGGATGGCATCAAGAGGGCATGCCTCAACGCAGTAACCGCAGTAAATGCACTCCAGCAGATCAATCTTAAACTTTACAGGCATTTTTTCAGCCCTGTCGTCCTGCCGTTCACCGGCCTCGATGGAAATGCATCCGGCCGGGCAGTTTGTCTGGCACATAAAACAGGCAACGCATTTTACGGTTCCATCCTCATGGGCTGTCAGTCGGTGCCGACCCCGCCAGCGAACCGGAATCTCAGGTTCCACTTCAGGGTAATGGCGAACATACAGTTTGGAGTTGTCGAGGAGGTTCCTCCAGAAATGGCCAAAGGTAGTGGCCATACCTCTGAAAATCTCAATAAAATAGATTTTTTCAGCGAGGCTGGCTCCTTTTCGTTCCATTGTTTTCACTTTTGCACTCATATCATCCTCCTTTAGCTCAAGGCTACGACGAACGCGCTTGTAATGAAGATGTTCAAGAGTGCCAGTGGTAGAAGCACCTGCCATCCCAGTTTTTGCAGCTGGTCATAACGAAATCGGGGCAAGGTCCAGCGAACCCAGATATAGACAAAAATCATCATTGTTACTTTCAGCAGAAATGTACATACCTGCAGGAGAACGACAAAAATATGTGCCGCAGCTCCGCCGGATTTAAATAGCAGAATGGCAAAAAGGATGATCTCAAGTACAATTACCAGTCCCCAGAAACATTTGATGTAGATATTCGCCTCGTAGACCCTGGGATCATTCTTCCTCGGGTAATGGCTGACGTTATTTTTCCTGATCCAGCCGGCGAAAAAGTACATGATGACCGGAAGGGCGACCATAAGGAGGAAGGCGACCGGTTTGGCATAGCTGATGAGAGTATCAGTAGCCAGGAATGGGATCTGGTAACCGCCAAAATAGAGGGTTATTATTATGGCACTGGAGACGAACAGGGCGACATATTCACCCATAAAGAATATGGCGAATTTCATTGCGCTGTATTCAACATGAAAACCGGCAACAATCTCACTTTCACCCTCGGCAAGATCAAATGGGGTTCTGTTGGTTTCAGCAAAGGCGGCAATGAGGAAAATGACAAAGCCGATTGGCTGCAGGACAATTCCCCACATTGGAATAAATCCGAAGAGGAGCTGGCCCTGGAATTGAGCCATTTCATTGAGGTTGATCGTGCCATACACTACCAGGAGGCTGACGACAGCAAGGCCCATGGGAATTTCATAGCTGATCACCTGGGCAGTTGAACGCAGACTTCCAAGTACACCGTACTTATTGGTGGAGGACCATCCTGCCAGAATAATACCGTAGACGCTGAATCCGGCAAGGGCGAAAAACCAGAGAATACCAAGATCAAGAGGAATGCCCTGCATTATATAGCTTTTTCCATTCAACACCAGGGTGTCGGCAAATGGCACTACCGCAAAAGAGACAATAGCTGTGAAGAAAATGATAAGCGGTGCCAGCACAAAGTAGAACTTATGCTCGATATGGTCGGAAATAACGTCTTCCTTAAAGAAGAGCTTGGCCCCATCGGCAAGATTCTGCACAAGTCCTGCTGCTCTGAAACCAAAAATATTTGCCCTGTTCGGGCCTGCTCTGTCCTGGAAGAAACCGGCGCCTCTGCGCTCCATCCAGACACAAACTGCAATAAAGCAGAGGGGTACAAAAGCCGCGAAGAGAACTCGTATAATTACAAGTAGAATATCAAGCAGGGACATCGTCAGCCTCGCTGTCGGTTAATTTAATTTCAATCCCGCTGTCGGGATAGTATCCGGGTTAAAACTTTCAGTTGATACAATGACCTCTTTCAGTGCATTGTATTGATCCTCACTGTTTTTCAGGGATCCGCCAAGCAGGGCTGCAATCTCGCTTATTTCCACAGGAGGACTATTTTTATCGATGGCCTTATCAAATGACTGCAGTATGTTGTCGCAGCTAATGATCATTCCTCTGTACTCAGTGAACGAGGCGGCAGGAATAGCCAGATTCGCCATTTTGCAAAAATCGCTGTCATGGCTTGTTACTGCGATGATATATTTATCCTTTATGAGTTTTTCAAGTTCAGCGCTGTCGTAGGAAAGAGAGAGGTTGCTGTTGAAGTTGATCAGCATCTGAGCGTCTTCAAGGGCCGTTGCAAAATTCTCACGTGAGGAGTCAATTGCCAGCAGTGCAAGCCCCGCTCTGTTGGCAGCCTTGTCATCCTGTATCAGGTAATCGTCCCCGTCTCCTTTTTTAATATATCCATCACTGAATCCGGAGAGGAATGCCCCTGTTGCCTCGGCCAGAGATTTGACAGCAGCCATCTGCTCAAGAGAGCTGTCCGGAGAGATGAGGAGCACAATTTTTTCGGCTTTCGCCATCTCTTTGAGGGCAGTTGTTACCGCATCATCTAAGGATATTGCTGTCTTACCTCGTCTTGCCTCCGTCAGCCGGTTTTCATTTTCCTGCTTATAGCTCAGGCGACCTTCATCACAAATGAAATACCCGTTTATCTCCTCATTGAGCAGTGGACGAAAACGATAAATTAAATCGTCCTGATCCTTCTCTCGGTTGTGATCAATAGTGATGTTGCACCCTTTAGAGCATCCATGGCAGATACCTCGTGCCTTTTTCAGGAACCAGACACGCTGCTTGAACCTGAAATCAGCACTGGTCATGGCACCGACAGGGCAAAGGTCTACGACATTGACGGCATACCTGTTATCAAGCGGTCTGCCGGGAAAGATTGTCACCCTGGCGTCATCTGTTCTGTTGACGATGCCAAGTTCTCCGGTTTTGGTAATCTGCCGGCAAAACCGGACACACCTGCCGCAGAGGACACAACGTTCCTGATCATGTATGACACCGCAGCCAAAATCCAGTTTTTTCGATTTGCTGACAGGAGCTTCACTCATACGGCTTTTCTGACCGTCATACTCCATGTAGTAGTCCTGCAGGGAACACTCCCCTGCCTGGTCGCAGACCGGACAGTCTATCGGGTGGTTAATCAGTTGAAATTCAAGCACATCATGCTGAATTTTTTTGATATGCTCAGCATTAAGCAGGACTTTCATTCCCGGGGCTGCCTGGGTTTTGCATGCCGGTACCAGCGGGGGACCACCTTCCTCAAGGCCTACCAGGCACATTCTACAGTTGCCGTCCGCACCGAGTGCAGGATGGTAGCAGAGGTGAGGAATTTCAATACCAATAGCACCGATGGCATCAATCAGGTTCTTGCCCGCCTCAACCTCAACTTCGCTTCCATTTACAAAAAGTTTTATCATTTCAGCCATGGGGTGACCTTATTCCTGGTTCGCTTCCGTTGTAGATGTACTGTCAGACACATAGGCATCAAACTCATGTCTGAATTTCGTGAGATAACTGCGTACCGGCATAGTGCATGCGGCAGACAGCACACAAACCGTTTTCATTTCAATATTGTCGCAGAGTTCCGTTAGAAGATCGATATCTGCCGTTGTGCCTTCACCACGGATAATTTTCTTTACGATTTTTAACATCCACCCCAATCCTTCGCGGCAGGGAGTGCACTGGCCGCAGGATTCGTGATGATAGAAATAGATCAGGTTTTCCACCAGTTTGACTATATCGACAGTCTCATCGAGTACCACAATACCGCCTGAACCAAACATGGTTTTATGTTCAGCCATGGATTCGTAGTCAAGGGTAGTTGTCTCTGCCTCTTCGGGGATTAAAACAGGGGTGGAACTTCCTCCGGGAATGACAGCTTTCAGTTTTCTGTTTTTCCAGACGCCTCCTGCGACCTTGTCGATCACCTCCAGCAGGGGAAGACCCAGAGGCAACTCATACATACCAGGTTTTTCCACATGTCCGGAGATGCCGAACAGGTGCGTACCCGGGCTTTTTTCCGTGCCGTACACCTTATATGCGTCGGCACCATTTTCCAGAATAAACGGTAGAGAGGCAATGGACTGGACATTGTTAATGATCGTCGGACAACCGAAGAGCCCGGCAACTGCAGGAAAAGGAGGTTTGGATCGGGGTTGACCCTTTTTCCCTTCAATGGACTCAAGCAGGGCGGTCTCCTCACCGCATACATACGCACCCGCACCCCGGTGAACGGTGACATTAATCTTAAAATCGTGACCGGCGACAGTATCGCCAAGGTACCCCGCCTCGTAGGCTTCATCAATCGCCGCCTGCAAAGTTTTTACCTGAGTTGTGTATTCACCGCGAATGTAGATGTACGTGTCGTGGGAACCGATGGCGTAACTGCATATGATGATGCCTTCTATCATCATATGCGGATCCTTGACCAGTATGTAGCGATCCTTGAACGTTGCCGGTTCCGATTCATCAGAGTTGACTGCAAGGTAGACCGGTTTGCCGGTATCTTTGGGCAGGAAACCCCATTTAACCCCGGCTGGAAATCCGGCCCCGCCACGGCCTCTGAGACCGCTGTTCTTTACCTCTGCGATAACTTCTTCAGGTTTCATTGCAAAGAGCTTGTCGATGGTTGCATAGGCTCCGTGTTCCCTGGCGACTTCCAGCCTGTGTGCATCCTCTATATCAAACTTCGCACTGAGAATTTTCACTTCCATGTCTGTACGCTCTCCTTAATTCAGCTCGGCCAACAGCGCTTTCAGCCTTTCCACATCCATCTCTTCGTAGAATTCGCCGTTAATCTGGACAACCGGAGCTGTACCGCAGTGTCCCAAACATTCAACTTCTTCAAGACTGAACTTGCCGTCTTCACTCTTTTGACCGGGTTCAATGCCTATTTCATCTCTTAAATAGTCGACAATTGCCTGTTTGTCACGCAGCCAGCAGGATAAAGTGCGGCATACGCAGATATGGTATTTGCCCATCGGATGGAGATGGTACATGGTGTAAAACGTAGCGCATTCAAAAACTCTGCTGGCAAAGGTCCCTATGCGGTCGGCAATGTAGGCGATTGCCTCTGCACTTATCCATCCTTCCTGTTCCTGGGTCAGCCAGAGAGCGGGAAGGATCATCGATTCCCGTTCCGGATAGCGTTTTACAAGACGCTCAAATTCAGCATCTCTCTCCTGGTCGAATTGGAATGGTTCTCCAGTAGATATCAGTTGTGAACGGTCGCTCATCTGTCCAACTCCCCGCCGATTATATTGATACTGCCAAGGTTGATGACCG
>JAFDME010000272.1 GCA_019306075.1 Deltaproteobacteria bacterium
ACAGTTGATGTTGTGGCAGACAAGGGGGAACAGATGATCAAAAGCAGAGAACTTCCTGCCGGTAAAGATTCAACAGGCGACTCATCTGTGCTGGCGTCTCTTGATTTTGAGCTAAAACAGCCAGTGTCCGATCTCGAATATCGTTTTAATGTAAATAAAGGTGTAATTGTAAGTTTGACTTCCATTGAATTGAAATGCATGCAGAGTAATCAAAACTAGCAGGTTGTGTAATCATGATGGCACCGTAAAAAGTCTGATCCGGAGTCTCGCAGGCCCTCGTATCTGTATAGCGACCTTCCCGGAGTCTGTGCTTATCGGATCTGGCCATCTATAGTTGTAGTCGACTTTTCTTACGAGATTCAAAATTATGACAAAACTCATCATCCAGATCCCATGCTATAACGAAGCAGAAACACTGGCTGTCACACTTTCCTGTTTGCCCCGCCAACTACCTGGTATTGATGTCATTGAGTGGTTGATTATAGACGACGGCTGCACAGATGAGACGGTAAAGGTGGCTCGGGATAACGGCGTGGACCATATCATTTCTCATCCGCGGAACCTGGGACTGGCCAAAGCATTTATGACCGGATTGCGATCCTGCGTGAAACTTGGTGCCGATATCATTGTCAATACTGATGCCGACAACCAGTACAACGCTGAAGACATCCCCCTGCTGGTACAGCCAATCCTTGAAAAAAGAGCCGAAATTGTTATTGGCGCCCGGCCGATCACGTCTATCAAACATTTTTCACTTTTGAAAAAAATCCTGCAGAAAAACGGCAGCTGGGTTGTTCGTGTCGCAAGTGGAACTGACATCCCCGATGCTCCAAGCGGCTTTCGGGCCATCAGCAGAGATGCTGCTATGCAGTTACATGTGTTCAGTAAATACACATATACCCTGGAGACGATTATTCAGGCCGGGCAGAAAAACATGGAAGTCATTTCCACTCCCATCAGAGTTAATAAAGATTTACGCCCGTCACAGCTTGTGAAAAGTACTCCTTCCTATATAAATCAAGCCATTATCACAATAATCAGAATCTTTGTCGTCTACAAACCATTCCGTTTCTTTCTCAGTATCGCTGCACTGTTTCTCACCCTTGGATTCCTTTTGGGGGTGCGGTTCCTCTTTTTTTACCTGACAGGTGCCGGACAGGGCCATGTACAGTCAGTAGTATTGTCGGGTGTACTGCTGGGAATAGGATTTCAAACCGTACTGGTTGCGTTTCTGGCCGATATTATTGCCGCTAACCGCAGGCTTCTTGAGGATGTTCGCTATGAATTAAAGAAGAAACACTCTGGGAAATAACTGTCAGCCAGACTCTACTGCGGGATAATCCAACAGCTCTCTTTTATACCTGCTGCGCTGCGTCCCCGTAGATATAATGATAAAGAGCAATTATCTTTTTTGCACTATCGCTCTCGTAACATTGAATAATTCTCTGAAGAAATGCCTTGGAATCACCGTAAAAATCGCAAAGAGCCGGTTTCAGCTCCTGCATGGTAAATCTGCCGGTTAGGTATGCCTCAAGAAGCTGATAAAATCCGCCTGACTGGTATAATATTTTTTCACATTCTGAGAGTTCGGCGACAATTACTGCCTTTTGCTTTTGCTGCAGATTGCTGAAATAATTGTTTCTGTCCACCAGAGGAATAAGAATCTGCTGTGCCTGAGGGGTTACTTCCCGCAGTTTCAGGAAGCCGACATGATGTCGTAATATTTTCAGAAGGACTTTTTTCACTCCGGGATATGATCTGAGTTTCCTGGTTGCCAGTCTCGCACTTTTCACACTCTTCAAGTTGCTCTTCCTGCTGAACATGTGATTTTCCATCTGCCTGCATGAGAGACGATGCAGGTCCAGTGAATAGTCGCGAGATATTATGTTGTTATCCCATGAAAACCTTCCGATATCTGAATATTTTTCAAAGAGCAATATCAGATCAACATCCACCGGAGAAGGGATACCCATTGCCCATGCTCCAGCCAGAGCGATGGAGACAATTGTATGATTATTTTCGGCTATCCGAATCGACTCCTCTCTGGCAAAGAGATGAACTGATTCTATTTGCGCCACTACTTCATCCGTCATAGGCATTGGTTGATAGCCTCATCGGTTTTTCTTATAATTCCAATCATGAACATTTTTTTACCCGAACTATTTACCTGAAACTTTTTGCCGATTTTCAGGAGTCAAAAACAACCAGCATGGCAATGTCAATAGTAACAGAAAGAATATATTGCAGAGACGAATGACAAGAGCGGCACTGAACCCGCTGGCGGGTGGAAGCAAAAACAGCACTGCGGTAAAAGTAATAATTGTCTCAGTGATGCCGAGCGAACCGGGAATAATCTGAATAAACATTGTAAGGCTTGAAACAGATGAAAAAAACAAACATACCATCATCTCCACTTCTTCCCCAAGTTCAGACAACACAAAGTGGAAAACGACGGTATAGGTGATAAGAACAATCACCCTTCCCGATATGGCTACTGCCAGGCTTACCCTGTCCTGCTGTAATGCTTGCCATCCCAGAATAAACAGAGATATTTTATGACCAAGCCATCTACCGGGAACTGATTTATGAATGGGTCGATAAAGAAGAAGAGAACAGAAAAAAAATAGCAGAAAAAAACCAATTATAACACTGGATTTGATACCGGGATATTCAAAAGAGAGGAAAGAAAGAGTTATGCCGGTGACCAGACAACCGGTCAAAAGAAGGATCAACTGGAGGCTCAGAAACATTGAACCAAACTGAATAAGGGAGAGATTGTGATTCTGCTTCAGGTATGAAGCACGAAAAATTGTCCCCAGACGAAACGGTGTCAGAGTATTGCCCGAACGGGCCAGAACTGTTAAGGCAAAACTTTCCCTAAAACCCAATCTGCACCGCAAACTGTTAGCCATAAACTGCTGGGTAATAGAGGTGACGAATGTGCTGACCAGAAAACCAGACAGACATGCGACCAGAACTTTAACCAGTGAAACATTTGATAACAAGCTGAGAATTGAGGAGTTTTTATTCAGATAGACGAAAAGGACACCAATAACAGAGAGCCCCAGGCAAAAAGAAACAAGATTGCGGTAATTCTTCCCTGCTGCCTTTAATTCATTTTTTTTGAACATATTTCCCAGCTATGAGTAATGATGCTGCTAAAAGCAAAACAAGATACTCGATGGTTACCGGATTAAACGGTGCAGGAGTATTGGTATTGCCGCATTCTGATCTGCTGAGAATCGCGGCTGAGTTTTAATAAAAGTCAGATTGCTGCGACTTAAGCCCTCTCACCTTCTCTTTCCAGTTGAGAAAGTTAAAACTGCTGTGAATCCGGCAATAATTTGTGCACGATTTGAGACGTTTAATCTCATTTTTTCTTCTTAAAGATTTCCAGATTTCCTTCGGACTGCTCTCCAGCACATTGCCCACACACCCTGAGTAGTAACAGATAGTCACATCTCCTGCAGGACCTACAACAAAATTGAGCGCAGGAATGTAACATGTTTTTTCTACAACGGAGTGGGGCGACCGAAAATAATCGATATAGTGGAGGAGGATATTCTCATAGGTGTTCACCAGAAGGCCGGAATGCTTTTGCTCAATGACCTTGTTAATAACCTCTGTGAATCCGGAAATATCATCAACCCAGAGGGGGTTATTACGGTACCATTGATCATCATAACTGACGGAATCGGACATAAAGTTGTCCAGAGGATTGTCTCTCAACGCGAGAAAAGATGTATGTACACCCCTTTTTGAGAAATAATCAACAAACTCCGGCATCTCCCTGTAATTGCGGGATGTAACCAAAAAGGCAACATTGATCTTCATAGTGCCTTTTTTCTTTTCTCTTCTCTTTATCAGTTCATCAATACATTCCATGGCCTTTCGGTGGCTGCCGGGGGTCTGTCGTATCGAATCATGGGTTGCAGAATCGAGGCTGTAGAGTGAGACGAGAAGATTTTCATGTCCGGAATCCACCTGGGGTAGAAATATGTCTTTACCGGATTGGCCATTAGTCATGAGAAAGAGCGGATTCTGCTGAGAAATAAAATCCAATAGTTCACCAATACCTTTCTTGACCAGCGGTTCTCCTCCTGCAACATAGACAGGAACAGGACCCAGCCATTGATTAATCTGTTTTATTACACTAATCCATTCAGCTATTGTTAATTCCTTGTTTTCTTTGATTTTCCATGAATCACAGTGAGGACATTTCATATTGCATCTGTATGTGACAATG
>JAFDME010000031.1 GCA_019306075.1 Deltaproteobacteria bacterium
GCTGAAATAGCAGCCATCATCAAACAGAGATCCATTGAAATTCCCGGCGGAAAAATTGAAACGGAGAGCGGTCATATCCTGCTCAGAGTCAGGGACAGACGAATCTGGGCGAATGAATTTGCACGAATACCGATAATTACCAGCCCGGAAGGCACACTGCTCTACCTTGAAAATATTGCAGATGTTGAAGAAGGATTTGAAGATTCTACCCGTTTTGCCACTTATAACCGGATGAGAAGCATTCAACTTCGCATCGCCAGAACTGGAAACCAGACGCCAATCACAGTCTCAGCTGCGGCCCATGATGTTATGGCAGAGATTGAAGCGGATCTTCCCCCTGCCGTTGGCTGGGCTTTTTCCAGTGATCGCTCAAGAATTTATAAACAGAGGCTGGAACTTTTATTAAAAAATGGTTTTCTGGGCCTGGCCCTGGTCTTTTTTCTGCTTGGAATTTTTCTTGAACTTAAGCTCGCTTTCTGGGTTACCATGGGAATTCCAATTTCATTTCTGGGAAGCCTGCTCTTTTTACCATTTTTTGATGTCTCCATAAATCTGGTCTCCATGTTCGCCTTTATCATCGCCCTCGGTATAGTTGTGGATGATGCCATAATTGCAGGAGAAAATATTTACGAATACAGACAGCGCGGAATACCATTTATCGAAGCGGCCATCCAGGGAGCACGGGACGTAGCTATTCCAATCACCTTCAGTATTTTAACAAATATAGCTGCCTTTCTGCCCCTGGCCTTTGTCCCCGGAGTGATGGGAAAAATCTGGAAAGTAATCCCGCTGGTAGTGATAACCGTATTCCTTCTCTCATGGGTGGAGGCAATGCTGATTCTGCCCTCTCACCTGGCTCACAGCAGAACAGGGAGCAGGAATCCTCTTTTTCGTCTTTTCGGCAGATGGCAGCAGAAATTTTCCCGCTTTGCTACCGCCTGTATCAATCGATTTTACGGTTCCGCTCTCACAAAAATACTCCGATATAAATATTTTACAATTGCACTGCTTACAGCAATTTTTATTATAACTGTCGGCTATATTAAAAGTGGTCGTATCAGTCTGATTCTCATGCCAAGGGTGGAGTCGGACAGGGCTGTTGTTACCGCAACAGTCCCCTTCGGCAGTCCAATTTCACAAATAAATCGCGTCCACGACCAGCTGTTGGACGGTCTTGACCGGGTAGTCCATAAACACGGAGGCGATCAGCTGCTCGAAGGAGTCTCCTCCCTGGTAAACGAGAACCGTATCGAGATCAATGCATACCTTACACCTCCTAAAATACGTCCACTCAGCACCAAAGCAGTAACCAGGCTGTGGCGCAGGGAGATTGGCTCCATTGGAGGCCTAAAGTCAATACGCTATGAATCAGACAGAGGCGGTCCCGGAAGCGGTGCGGCAATTTCCATTGAGCTCAGCCACCGTAATCTCCACATCCTCGACCAGGCCTCCAGCCACCTTGCTGAAAAACTGGAACAGTTTCCTGCTGTCAAGGATGTAGATGACGGCTATACCCCGGGAAAGATACAGTTTGATTTTAAGGTCAATGACCTTGGCAAGAGCCTCGGTCTTAACACCACTGAAGTGGGTAGACAGGTGCGCAATGCCTTCCAGGGCATTATAGCTCTCCGCCAGCAGCGCGGCAGCGATGAGGTGACGGTCAGAGTGCGACTGCCCCAAGACCAGAGGAGAAGTGGATATGATATCGAATCACTGCTGATCTCCACCGTCGCTGGAACCTTTGTCAATCTCAATGAGATTGCCACAGTTGAACAGGGGAGAGCATATACCAGCATCAGCAGACGTGACGGACGGAGAACGGTTATGGTCTCAGCCAATGTTGACCCCATAGGCCAGTCACCCAGAATTCTCGCTACTCTGAACGGAGAGATTCTCCCCGATCTTGCAACATCGTTTCCCGGCCTGCACTACAGCTATGAAGGACGGCAGGCCGACCGTAAAGAGAGTCTGACACAACTGGGACAGGGGTTTATCATTACCCTCGGTTTAATTTATTTTCTCCTTGCCATACCGTTTCGCAGCTACACGCAACCTGTTATAGTCATGTTTGCCATCCCCTTTGGTGCCGTGGGGGCAGTTGCCGGCCACCTTCTTATGGGCTATAACCTGAGCCTTATGAGTATGATGGGGATAGTCGCCCTGTCGGGTATTGTAGTCAATGATTCCCTGGTCCTGATTGACTATGCCAACAGGCAGAGAATAAAAGGCGCATCCCCTGCAGAAGCTATCAGGCTGGCTGGGCTGCGCCGGTTTCGCCCCGTTCTCCTGACAACTCTCACGACGTTCGGAGGCCTTGCACCAATGATGCTTGAAACCTCAAGACAGGCGAGATTTCTCATACCCATGGCACTATCGCTTGGCTTTGGCATCCTTTTTGCGACAGTCATCACCCTGGCCCTGATACCGTCACTTTATCTGGTGGTGGAAGAGATAAAAGAAATACTCAGGATATCATAACTTTTCATTTGAGATAAAATTTGGTGCAGGTCTGCCAGCCACACTCTCAGGGGAAAAGCGTCCCTGCCGGGACAGAGAAATATTTGCTTGGTCCCTGTTTTTCATTAAAGCAGGAAACTGCAGGGATGGATTTTCTGCCATGCCCGGCACAGCAACATTTTCAACTCAGATAACAGCCTATGGAACCATTCGCCCTGCTGGCCCTGGCAACAGCCGCCGGCTTTGTATTTAACAAGATAACCGGTCAAAGGGGTGGAAAAAACCCTCTGGAACAAAGAGAGCTGCTCTACAGCAGAGATATTGTAGCCCGCCCGGCTCCTGACAACAGCTCAGAGTTCGACTTCTCCTCTATCGAAATAGTACCGGAATACCGGCTTGTAAAGGCACTGGTGGAACATCAGTTTCCACTTATTTTTGTCACCGGCGGAGCCGGCACCGGAAAAAGCACCCTGGTCAGGTGGATAATGCATGAATTCAGAGGATCAGTGCTCCTCGGCGCACCGACAGCCATATCAGCAATCAACATAGGAGGCAGGACTCTGCACTCCCTCTGCCAGCTCCCCCCGAGGTGGATTGTTAAAGATGATATCCAGCTGGTCCCCGGAAGAAAAGAGATTCAGGAAGCCAACCTGTTGATCATTGATGAAATATCCATGGTCACCGCCAACCTGCTCGATGGCGTGAGTGGCTTTTTGAGATTAAACAGGAAAGTTGATAAACCTTTTGGCGGTATTCCCGTGATCATGGTGGGTGATATGTTTCAATTGCCCCCGGTGGTAAAAAAGTCCTCCCGGACGCTCTTTGAACATGTTTACGGCTCCGCAAAATTCTACAATGCAAAATGTTTGAGAGAAACAACCTATTACGGTGTCGAGCTAAAGAAAACCTATCGCCAGTCCGACCAGCGTTTCGTCGACCTGCTGAGCAGACTGAGAGAGGGGGTCGATCTATCCCAAACTCTGACAAAGCTGAACTCAGGATGTGCCATAACCGGAAATCCCGGTAACGGAGCAGTATGGCTCTCTCCAAGAAATGTGGAGGTAAACAGTCAAAATATCAGGAAGTTGGCCGCAATAAAATCCCAGGCCAGAACATACAGGGGCGAAAGTGCCGGTAGGTTTAAAACCGGCCAGTTCCCATCCCCCGTTGAATTAACGCTCAAAGTCGGCGCCCAGGTGATGTTCAGCAAAAATGACCCGGCAGGCCGGTGGATCAGTGGAACTGTTGGCAAAGTCCAGAGAATGCTGGATGAAAAAATATTTGTCCAGCTTGAAGGTTCAAATGCAATAGTTGACGTTGGCAGGTCCAGGTGGGTTAAATATCACTATGGATGGAATCCGGCCCAGGAAAAAATTGAGCGCACCGAAACCGGTTCCTATACCCAGTTCCCGCTGATTCTCGCCTGGGCCATTACCGTCCACAAGAGCCAGGGTAAAACCATAGAAAGAGTGCACCTTGATCTCGGCGACGGAGCATTTGAAACGGGTCAGACCTACGTTGCTCTCAGTCGCTGCCGTTCCATGAAGAATCTGTCCATGGCGAGACACCTTACTCCTTCAGATATTCTGGTGGATTTTGAGTCTAAACAGTTCTACGATCATCTGCGAAATGTTATTAAAAATCTCCCGCTTCATACAATGATGAATAAACTGGGGCTGCACTGAAACAGATGATTTCACCTTTCCCACAAAAATCGCCGGTATCCCGCCAGGTACTCGGCATGTCTGCCGTCTTCTGCTCCACATTCTGTTTTTATCTGGCCACGGTGATCATTCGACTGGCGGAATCGGAAGTTGAGATAGAGTCATCCTATTTTGTCTTCGGCCGGTTCCTTTTAGGCTTTCTGGTGGTCAGCACCACCATGATTATCAGAAAGCAGCGTTTTAAACCTGTGAAATACCATTACCTTATAGGTCGTACAGCCGCCAACACAGTAGCAGTATTCTGCTTTTATAAAGCCATCGAAACGGGTTCAGTGGCTGAAGCAAACATCCTGAACATGACTTACCCTCTCTTTGTCGCTCTTTTTTCCTGGTTTCTCATCCGCAAGCAGCGGGATACCATCGCTCTTGCAATCGTGGGTGTTGCCTTTGCCGGTATCTGGATGATTCTCTCACCCGCAGACATGGCCCTCAGAGGAGACAATATATGGGGTCTCAGTTCAGGTATAACCGCCGCTGCGGCGATGATCTACCTTAATATAAGCAGGCGATATCATGATTCCCAGACGATCCTCCTCTTTATGTTCGGCTTCGGTGCGCTGGGCATACTGCTCCTCTTTCACCACTCCATTTTTTTCCCTGACAGCCGTGAATTTCTCTTTCTCTTTGCCTGTTCAGCAGTCGGGGTAGCCGGTCAATATCTGCTCACCTTCGGTTTTCTCTATGTCACTGCTGTGGAAGGATCCATCATCTCATCAAGCCGCATTCTGCTGGCGGCTCTCCTGGGACCGGTGCTGGTATCCGACCCGCCCCTGGCACTCAGCGGATGGTGCGGCGCCCTGCTCATTTTTCTTGCAAACAGTGCTCTCGCCCTGCGAAAATCAAAAGTGATGGCGTCGTAAAAAGCCCGGTCTCCTTCGTTGCAAATTTTTCTCAAAACCTCAACGTACCATATGTATGGTTGAGGGCTTGAGAAAAACACTGCGCCTCGTATACCGAACTTTTCTACTTAGCCATCCAAAGCTGTAGTCGACCTTTTTTCGAGATTATCAAAAGTGACACTTTCAGGGTAGCCTTATCGCTTTGACTGAAGTACAATCTTTTTTTGTAGTACCCGGAGATGGAAAGAACAATCCGGCAGGAAAAATATGCTACCATATCCTCAAGAGGCAGTGCATGACAAATACGCTATCTGAAAGAGATGCCGAAACACTGAAACTCTATCAGCATCGTAACAAACTCCTGACTGCTATCAGAGAACACAGCCTCTGTGATCCTGAAGAACAGAATCAATCATTTATTTTCCAGCACTGCTGCGATATTTTTAAAAAAGCCTTTGACTGCAGTTTTGTCTGGGCGGGGGAATTTGACGAAGAACAGTGTCTCCTCACCCTTCTTGCAGCCTCTCCCCCGACCGCCCGCGTGGAGTCGTCCGGCAAAGATTCTCTGTCCCGCTACCTTACGAAAAAATTCGACTGTAACATCACCTCATTTACTGAACCGCTTTATCTCGATCTCAACGAGGAAAAATCAGAACAAATCGATGCTGCGGAGCGACATTGCGTCATCTGGCCCGTGAGATATCTGCACCGGGCCTATGGGTTTGTGGCCATGCATTACCGCAGCACAATGAATTTTTCCAATCTGAAAAAAGAATTTATTATCCACATAATCGATGATGTTGCCCTGGCTCTCTTTTCCCAGGAAACTGCACTGAAGTTAAAAATCGAACGGGATTTCAATAAAGAGATCGTCGACACCATCCAGGCTATGATGGTAACCATCAGCCCCTGCGGTACTATTGTCTCTTTCAATAAAAGAGCTGAGGAGTTAACAGGATACAGAGAGCATGAAGTCCTGGAAAAATACTGGGTTGACGTCCTGATAAACCCTTATGACCGCAAACAGTTTCAGCGATTCTTCTCGGAAATTCTCAAAGGCGCCGAGGCTGATATCAATTTCAAGGCGCCGCTGCTTGCCAAGGACAAGACGGAGCGGTTTATAAACTGGCATGGTTCCATTCGGCATAATATAGAAAAAGGCAAAGTGGGCCTGGTCATGCTCGGGATCGATGAGACAGAAAATCTTGCGGCAGGTCAGCAGATATACAAACTCACTGCTCGCTGGGAAAAAATCTTTATTGCCATTCAGGATCCCGCCATGGTGGTTTCCAATGATAACATCATCCTGGAGGCTAACCCGGCAACGTATGCCGCCGCCAAAAAAACCAGGGGAGAAGTCATTGGCATGAAGGTCTGTGATATCCTCCACAGCGGTCATGGCGATAGCAGCCAGTGCCCTCTTGAACAATTTATCGGCTACCAGAAAACTCAGATTTCAGAAACTGAACTGCATGGTCTGCACGGCATGTACATGCTGACAGTGACCCCTCTGCTTGAAGAAAATGGGGAAATAAATGCCACACTGCTGGTCGCCCGCAACCTCACCGAAGAAGAAGTCGTCAGAGCGGAAACAGTAAGAGCAGCCCAACTGGCAGCGATTGGAGAGCTGGCATCCGGCGTCGCCCATGAAATTAACAACCCGATAAACGGAATTATCAATTATGCCCAGATAATCCTCGATGAACCGGAGGATCCCGAAGCAAACGAAAATCTTCGCAATATCATCAGTGAGGGTAAGCGAATCGCCGATATCGTATCAAATTTGCTCGATTTTGCCCGCCGCAGAAAAGAGGAAAAGGCACCTTCGCACATTGAGAAAATTATTACAAACAGCCTGCAGCTTGTCACTCACCTTCTGAAAAAAAACGGCATTATCTACTCAGTGAATATTGCCGACTCACTGCCTCCTCTCATGTGCAATGAGCAGCAGTTGCAGCAGGTTGTCCTCAACATGATAAGCAATGCCCGCTATGCCCTGAATAAAAGATATCAGCAGCCATGTCCTGAGAAAAAACTTGAAATTACGGCGACACTGATCGAACAGGAGAAGAAAAAAAACATCAGGCTGACATTCACTGACTATGGCACTGGAATTGCCGAAGAAACACTGAAGAGACTCTTTGAACCTTTTTTTTCCACCAAACCCAAGGGAGAGGGGACCGGTCTTGGATTGAGCATCAGCCATGGAGTAATAAAAGACCATGGCGGAGATATCAGAGTACAGAGTAAAGTAAATGAAGGAACCCGATTCATAATTGACTTACCGGTAGAATAATGCTGAAAATCATACAAAGGCAACGACAGATAACTGCTGCTCTTCTGACGGGAGAATTTATACTCTTCACTATTTTCATCATCTTCTCCCCCAACCTTGCCGATGGCCCGGGCTCCAGTGGAATAATAGTACAAATCGGTCTGACGGCGCTGCTGTTTGTCGCGGTATTGTTGACAGTTTTTCAATATTCAAAACAGATCAAAACCGGTGCAGACAATCTAAAAGAGGATCTTGCCGACCAGAAAAAAAGTATGCGCACACTGCAAACTCAGTTTGAAGAGGCCATAGAGAAAAGAGTCTATGAGCTGCAGGTGATAAACGGGGCATTAAACAGGGAAATTGGCGAACGCACCCAGGCGGAGGAGGAGATTCGGGATCTGCAGAAACAGCTGAGCCTGATTCTAAACTCTGCAGGAGAGGGAATCTTCGGTCTAGACAACCACGGCAATGTAACCTTTATGAACTCAGCAGCATCCCTCATGGTTGGATGGGATGTGGAAGAGCTGCTCGGAAAATCCCATCACGAATTAATCCACCACACCCACCCGGACGGCAATGCTCATAAGGAAGAAGACTGCCCTATCTATATGGCCTACCGTGACGGCCTGGTTCACTACAGTTCCGACGATGTCTTCTGGTGTAGAAATGGCAGCAGTTTCCCTGTGGAATACAGCAGTACCCCCATCAGGGATCATGGCATGCTGAGCGGAGCAGTGGTAGTGTTTAGAGATATGGCTACCTTCAAGTAAGACGCTGTTGCGGAGATAAAAACATAATTTGGAAACGATATGAACCATCCAGAGACTGAGTCCACCTCTATTCTGGTAGTTGATGATGAGGCCAGCCTGCGAAACACTTTTCGCATATTTCTCCAACGTGCCGGCTATGAATCTGTAGTCGCTGTCGGTTCCTTTGACGATGCCCTGACGGCGGCATCCAGCCGGGTATTTGATCTTATCATAACTGATATTGTTCTTGAAAGTTATTCCGGTATTGACCTCCTAAAAGAATTCAGACAACGTGGAATTATCTGCCCGGTAGTAATTATAACCGGGTATCCCCATGTTGACACCGCCTCTGATGCGGTGAGACTCGGAGCCTTTGACTATCTCCCTAAACCGGTGGAAAAAGATACTCTCCTGAAAACAGCTCGACTGGCAATTCATCAATACCGGCTCGAGCAGGAAAAGAAAAAAGCTGAGCAGGCGAGAGAGCAGTATCGACGTTTTCTTGAAACAATATTCAAATCTGTATCAGACAGTATTATCTCAGTGGACAGGAAGCTGAACATACTGAAAATGAACCAGGCCGCCACCCGTTTCCTCAGTGGAATGCAGGTCGACACGCATGAAGGTGACAACCTTGATACTGTCTGTAACAATGAGGATCTGTGCCAGCTTACAGATAAGGTGACACAGGTTTTTAAAACAGGCACCGAAATAATTGATCACCGGGTTGAATGCCACCAGCACGGCCCCTGCAAAGTGCTGAGTATCTGTATTTCCCCCCTGGACGATGGTGCCGGAGACCCTACAGGTGCCGTGCTGGTCTTTAGAGATATGACTCAAAAACTGGCCCAGCCTGTTCAAGGGCGGACGCGGTTCCACAAAATGATCGGAGCCAGCGCGGTTATGCAGAATATCTACTTAATGATTGAAAATATCGGCAAGGTAGATACATCCGTACTGATCACCGGAGAGAGCGGAACAGGAAAGGAGCTTGCGGTACATGCCCTGCACCGGGAAAGTCTGCGGCGCGATAAACCTCTGGTGATGATTGACTGTACGGCAATACCTGAGAACCTCCTTGAAAGTGAACTTTTCGGCCACAGGAAAGGGTCATTCACCGGAGCCGATGAAAACAGGGGCGGCAGAATCCTCCAGGCAGATAGCGGTACCCTGTTCCTTGATGAGATTGGCAACATATCAATGACGGTACAGCTGCGACTGCTCCGCTTTCTCCAGGAGAAAACATTTTATCCCGTTGGCAGCGACAACGCAATACAGGTAGATGTCCGGGTGATTGCCGCCACCAATATCGATCTGAAGGAAAAGGTAAAAAGTGGCGATTTCCGTGAAGATCTCTACTTTCGTCTGCGAATTATCGACATTCATCTGCCTCCGCTGAAAGAGAGAGAGGGTGATGTAGTACTGCTCACTGATCATTTCCTGCACCACTTTGCAGGTGAAATCGGCAAAAGTTTCACCGGAATTTCCGAGCAGGCTCTCTCCCTTCTCTGTCAGTACGACTGGCCCGGAAATGTGCGCGAACTCGAACATGTTATAGAAAGGGCCTGTGTACTCTGTCAGGGAAATACTATCTCCACAGAGAACCTGCCGGAAGAAATTGTTACCGACCCGCATCAGATCCATACCCAATCACCCACCCCCCCGGCCGGACAAAAAATAGAGGAAACAGACAGGAGAACCAGCCGGAACACCCTCTCAGAGCAGGATCAACAGACCAGCGAGAATATTATAAAAGCGTTAAGAAAAGCAGGCGGAAACAAGGCAAAGGCTGCCCGTATACTGAAAATTGACAGATCAACCCTCTACCGAAAAATGCGTGAGCTGCACATAGACATTGATATATTTGATTTTTGATTACCACTGAACCTCCGCTTCATTACCTGGTAGTTCCCGTGAACTGCAGTGTTACAATGCCCTACTCCTAAAACTACGAAAAAAAACCTGCCTCCACAAGTGTTGCAACAGATCTGTGGCATATACCATAGTTGTGTTGCATTCTCCCCTCGTATATCCTTCTCTATTTATCACTGCTGACCCTTCTGAAAATCAAGTTCCCGGCTGGAAAAGACGGATTTTACCCAACCACTGTTCTTCTGGCACCACATATGCATTAGAGCTACCGAACAGGATAGGTAATCCCCGGACTCAGGAGGTAGTGAGGAATGAATACAGCCCGTCAACAGGATATTAATACACTGTTTTCCAGTGAGCAGGCCTGCGTATTCTATCTCTTCAAAAAACGCTGGCCGGAGGGTTTTATATGCCCTTTCTGCGGCAGAAAACAGAAAGAAATGGCTCCGGCTTATACTGTGGTCTGCCGCTACTGTCGAAAACAGACATCCATTACCGCACATACACTCATGCACGGAACCAAGAAGAGCCTCATTGCCTGGATGCAGCTTTCCTGGCAGTTCTGTTTCAGGAAAAGAGGACTCAGTGCCAGAGAAGTTCAGCGAATAATGGTCCTGGCAAGCTATCAGACTGCCTGGCGATGGCTGCAGAAGATCAGAGAAGGAGCGGCACAGGCAGAATCAGTACCATGCAGGGGCAATGTCCTTTTTGACTGTGCCTCCCTGCCGACTCCCCATACATCTGAACAACCGGATCCATGCATCGCTATTGCTCTGGAACAGAACCATGGCAACAGCACCGGCAGCAGAGTTCTCTTTGCGGTACTCGCCAGTCGCTCAACAGATGCAGTTACAGCCGCCGCCAACAGATTGATTTTCAGAAATGCGACCCTGCAACTGAGAGATCAACAATGGATTGACACTGGCGGACTGACAGAACAGTACTCTTATAAACTGGCAAGCAGAGAACAGCTTCAACAGGGACAACTGCTGATTCAGGAGACGACAGACTGGCTTAATATAACATATCGGGGAGCAGTCGATACCAGGTATCTTCAGAGCTATCTTGCAGAGTTCAGTTTTCATCACAACACAGCATTCTGGCCCGACCCCATGGCTGTTTTTGATCACCTGCTGGGCGGACTGATCTCTTCCACTGATAATCCGCCCCTGCCTTTGGAAAAAGGGTCAACCCGGGGACGGCTGTTATGAAAAACAACGTTCAATCCGGACTGTTAATGATCCTGCTGACCTTACTGGCGGTACTAGGCTACAACGTCTGGCTCTGGGAAACCGCCCTGCCGCAGCGTTCCTACACGGACTTCATGGAAGATCTTCAAAATGATCAACTGACTTCCGTCCACCTCCTGGGGAATGAAATCCGCGGCACAGATCTTTATGACAGAGAATTCGCAACATATGCTCCAGACATAAAAACCCTTTTACCGCAGTTAGAGGCAAAGGGTGTAACCATAAGCGCTGACAAGCCTGCAACCCTGTTTGATCGCCTGTTGCGTATGGCTCTGTTTATTATGGTAATGATCGGCATCTGGTATATTTTTACACATAGCCAGTCGAAAAAAAATCCCTTCAGTAAAACAAACCAGTTTCAGCTCAGATCCCCTCCTGGTGAAATGAAAACATTTGCCGATGTAGCCGGTATTGATGAGGCACGGGAGGAGCTGCGAGAAGTTGTCGATTTCCTGCAAAACCATGAAAAATATAACTCTCTTGGTGGTCGTATTCCTAAGGGTGTTCTTCTCCAGGGCCCTCCGGGAACCGGGAAAACCCTCCTGGCCAGAGCTATAGCGGGAGAAGCCTCAGTACCTTTTTTCTCCATGGGTGGAGCTGATTTTGTTGAAATGTTTGCCGGTGTAGGTGCCTCCAGAGTCCGGGAGCTGTTTGATTCAGCAAAAAAAAGTGCCCCCTGTATTATCTTTATCGATGAAATCGATGCCATCGGAGGCCGAAGAGGCGGAAGTAACGGAGGTTCCCACGAAGAACGTGAGCAGACTCTCAACGCACTCCTGGTGGAGATGGACGGTTTTTCCACAACAGAGACAATAATCGTCATCGGGGCAACGAACAGACCCGATGTTCTCGACCCGGCCCTTTTACGTCCGGGAAGATTTGACAGGCAGGTGACAATTTCCCTCCCCAACCTGCACGGCAGGATCAGGATTCTGGAGGTTCACAGCCGGCAGATTACAATCTCATCGGCTCTGAACCTTGCAATAATTGCCCAGGGAATTCCTGGATTCAGTGGAGCTGACCTGGCGAATCTGGTTAATGAGGCGGCTCTCACTGCAGCCCGAAAGGAAAAACTTGCCGTGGAAATGATCGATTTTGAAGAGGCAAAAGATAAAATCCTGATGGGCCTGGAACGCAAAAATGCTGCGATAAATGAGCAGGAAAGAAGACTGATCGCCTACCATGAAGCCGGTCATGCCATTGTTGCCAGACTCCTGCCGGAAACAGATCAACTCCATAAAATAAGCATAATCCCGAGAGGCAGCGCACTGGGGCTTACCCAGCAGGTTCCCGTTGAAGAACGGTACACTTACTCTCTCGAATACCTGTTAAACCGCATTAAAATCCTCCTTGGCGGGAGGATAGCGGAAAAAATTGTCTTTAACCATCTTTCAACCGGAGCATCCAACGATATCGCTGCAGCCACTGATTTTGCCACCCGACTGGTCTGTGAGTGGGGTATGAGCAGCCTTCTCGGATCAACAGTATATCGCAGGCAGCAGCATCAATTTCTTGGAGATATTGAGATTAAGGGACAATACAGTGAAACAACAGCCAGGGAGATCGATCTTGAGGTCCGGAGAATCATTGACTCCTGCTATACGGAAACAGAGAAACTGCTGCGCAGCAATAACAAACTGATCCATGAACTTGCCGAGTTACTGCTGATAAATGAAACCATCGATGCAGAAGAAATGGATATCATTATGCAGTGTTATCTGAATCGTTCCTGATAGCGAGCTACAGCATAGTGAGAACAGAAATCAAGTCAGGTTTCCTGCCTGTTTAAAAATAGAACACAGAGAGGAGAAACAGTAATGAAAGGCAGTAAAACAACAGTTGTGGTTATTTTGCTGAGTCTATGGTTTCTGGACCCAGCCCTGTCTGATGCAGCAATGGATGCAGGTGATGCCCCGGAAAGCGTAACCATTGATTACCTGACAAATCTCTACGAGGAAGTGGAATTTGACCATCAAATGCATACAGACATGTTTTCATGCAGTTCCTGTCATCACCATACCACCGGAGAAAGTGAGATCAGCGACTCCTGTGCCAGATGCCATAAGGGTGACGAGGTCTCAGATGATATCTCCTGCTCAGGATGCCACGAAGCCAGGCAGTCGGAAGCATCCCGAAATGCCGATATCAACAGAGGCAGATATCATATTGACAAACCATCCCTCAAGGGTGCCCTGCACCTGCAATGCGTCGGCTGTCACCAGTCAGAAGATGGGCCCACGGGCTGCCTTGAATGCCACGACTTCACAGCGGCAGGAAAAAAGCGATTCGCAATCAAGACGGCGTCGTAAAAAGTCCGATCCGGAATCTCGCAGGCTCGATTACCTGCTTCGTTGTAGGTTTTTGCCAGAACCTCAATATACCACATGTATTGTTGAGAGCCTGACAAAAACGCTACGCCTCGCATATCGAACTTTTTAACTTAGCCATCTAAAACTGTGGTCAACCTTTTTACGAGTTTATCAATCAAAGAATGATCAGATAAAGGAGACGGTAATGTTGACGAAAACAACCCGAAGATCAATTCTCAAGGGAGGTCTTGCAGGATCAGTGGCCACCCTGCTGCTGGGGCCCAGGCCTGCAAAATCACATCAGATAAAAAAATACCGTGACTCCCTGGGGGTTCTGGTTGACCTCACCAGATGCGTGGGATGCCGAAGCTGTGAGGCAGCCTGCAATGCCGAGCAGAATATGCCGGAACCTGAGCTTCCATTCACGGATAAATCCGTCTTTCACGAAGGGGAACATGGCCGGAAAAGACGAACAGATGAGACCAGACTCACAGTAGTCAACCAGTATGATGTTCCGGGCCTGGATCATCCCCTTTTTCGCAAGGTTCAATGCAATCACTGCCAGGAGCCTGCCTGCCTCACATCCTGTTTCGTTGCAGCCTATACAAAAACACCGGAAGGAGCGGTCATCTATAATCCGGATGTCTGTGTCGGCTGCAGGACCTGCATGGTAGCCTGTCCTTTTTATATTCCCACCTTTAAATATTCAAGTGCATTCAAGCCCAGCATTGTGAAATGTATCTTCTGCTATGATACACGGCTCAAAAACCGGCAGCCGCCGGCCTGTGTTGAAGCATGCCCGCAGGAGGCCCTGACTTTCGGCAAACGTGAGGATCTTTTAAAAATCGGCAGACGAAGGATTGAGGAAAACAGAGAAAAATATGTCGAACATATCTACGGTGAATATGAGGCAGGTGGCACATCCTGGATGTACCTGTCAAGTGTACCCTTTGAACAGGTCGGTTTCAGCATGGAAATACCCGATGAACCGATACTGGATTCTGTAAAAAATTTTCTCGGTATGGTACCGATGGTACTCACAATCTGGCCGGCACTCTTTACAGGTTTTCATCTGCTGGCAACCCGGAAAGGATCAGAGAATAACAGAAAAAATAACGCTGGACGGGAGGAGTGATGATGAAAACGCTTACTTCCAGCAACACCGGCCTTCCGATTACCGGACCAGAGAGGGGTGATGGGACCAGGTGGACAATGAAAGAGAGGCTTTTGCTTGGTCTGAGTATCAGAGAGTATAAGCAGCAGTTTATAAGTAACCCGGTTAACTGGCTGCTTTTGGTTCTTTTTGCAGTGGGTGTACCACTGCTTTTTCAACGTTACGCTTTTGGTCTCGGTGCGGTCACTCACAGCTCCAACGATTATCCATGGGGGATTGTTCTCGGCTTTGGCCTGTTCGCCATGGTTCCGCTGTCCGGCTCGGGATGCCTGCTGGGAACCACTGTAAGTCTCTTCGGGCGAAAGGATTTCCATCCCATCGAGCGACTGGCTCTGCTCAACGGGCTGCTCGGCTATTTTTTCGCTGTTGTTTATCTTGAGGTTGATCTCGGCATGCCCTGGCGGCTGCCCTACCCGATGGTCGTCTCCTTTGGTACGGGCGCGGTGCTCTTTCTTGTGGCCTGGCATGTCGCCACCTATCTCTCGGTGCAGATTGCCGAGGTTCTGCCATCACTCTTTGAATGGATTGATAAACCGGAATGGAAGCATTTCATCAAGAGGATTACTCTCGGGTTGACAGTTGCCGGTATTATTCTTTCCACCCTGCACCAGGGAGCTCTGGGTGCTCTTTTTACCTATGCTCCTGCCAAGGTTCACCCTCTCTGGCTATCATCGGAGTTTCAGTGGATTCATTTTCTCTGTTCAGCCGTTTTTGCAGGTCTGGCAATGGTCATTGTCAGCTCAACATTGATCAATACGTTCATGGCCTGGCGATGCGGCAGAGCCTTCAGGGAAAACCTCGACTATATGACCCTGGGGCTGGCTAAAGGCGCCTCCTATGCGATGATCACCTATCTGGTCATCAAGCTCGTGGCAATAGCCCATGACCGAGAATGGGAATACCTGCTCACCGGGTGGGGTCTCTACTATCTCCTCGAACTTGGTATTGGTGTGGTTCTGCCTATGATGATGTTTGCCAAAGGAGCCCGTGAAGGCTGGGTGGGTCTGATTAGAATTGCAGCCTTTATCACAGTTATCGGCATAATCTGGAACCGGCTTAACACATCCCTTATCTGCTTCAACTGGCAGATGTACCAGGAAATGCCGCACTGGAAAGAGATCTGGCTGACCATCACTCTCTATGGATTCTACTTTATCACCTATCGCTTTATCGTCTATCGGTTGCCGATTGTCTTTGAATGGAAAGAATCAGAAAAAAAGTGACAGGATAACCGGAGCAAGACAGAAGATTTTCCTGCAAGGGGATGATGCCATGAAAA
>JAFDME010000273.1 GCA_019306075.1 Deltaproteobacteria bacterium
ATATCGGAACTCACCGGGATATATTTTGTTGAGAGGATCATCTTCCGCCGGTTCGGTAGCACCGATATAGGCATCAACTGCTGCCAGTCCAGCATATGCTGAAACCTTGTTTAGCCATACTTTTGAGGCTTTGATCGTAGGTGTCATTTGACCAAAGTTAAAAAACATTCCAGATGAGCACATGGGAGCAAAAGTTCCAGTGGTGACAATATCAATCCGGGCAGTGGCATCTTCGGCGCCCTCTCCCCTGACAATATCCACCATCTCCTCGGCTGTTACCACAACAGCTTCCCCTGCCCTGATTCTAGCGTTAATTTCCTCGTATGTTTTTTTTACTTTGCCACTTTTCATTATTATTCCAATTTTACTGTTTTTAGAGCATCGAGAAACATCTTACGGCTCAATTTCACCAGGATGATGCAACTGACAGCTCAAAATCCGAACACTTTTTTAAAAGAGTTTTCGCTATGAACCAACAAATCTTCACAGCTTGACATAACCTTTTGTTTGCCATACTTTATTTGCTTTATATCCTTTTGGTCAATATCAAAATTGATAAAAGTCTCAAAAGGTCATCCAAAGTTTAAGATAGCCGAATGAAAAGTTCGATTTACAGCTTATTACATCCTTAAAACTTCTTCCGACGTCATTAAGGTTGATTGCAGAGAAATAAGACCAGAGGCAGGAATGGAAAAAGAGCGCGAAAACCAAATACTTTCAGTTCGTGATCGCATAGATGATATTGATGATCAGATATTATCAATGCTCAATGAGCGCCTCCACTGTGCCAAGGAAATTGGCAGGCTCAAGAGTGTGGAAAAAAGAGCAAAATGGGATCCTCTGCGGGAGCGCCAGATTTACGATCGTCTGCTTGAAAAGAACCAAGGTATCTTTCCAAAAGATGCCCTCAAGTCCATTTTTCATGAGGTGATCACAACCTGCAGGCTGTCTCAAAAAAATACTGTTGTTGCTTTCCTGGGTCCTGAGGCAACATTCAGCCATCTTGCCGGAGTAAAGTATTTCGGTCATTCCGCTGAATATAAACCAGCGGAGACAATAGATGATGTGTTTGCTGAAATTGAAAAGGGAAGATCTGAATATGGCATTGTACCGGTGGAAAACTCTATTGAAGGTGCGGTTTTCTCAACACTTGACTGTTTTATGAAGTATAAGGTGCAAATCTGCGGTGAAGTGAGATTAAAAATAAGCCACAACCTTGTCTGCAGGTCAGGTGATATGAGTGATATCCAGACGGTCGCTTCCCATGCCCAACCATTGGCACAATGTCGGGAGTGGCTGCGGAACCATCTTCCCGACATCCCTACCCTGCCGGTTTTTTCCACCGGTGCTGCCGCGTTGATGGCAGCAAACAACCCAAATATCGGGGCAGTAGCATCTTCGCTTGCAATCAAAACCTACGAGTTGCAGGTAGTGGTGAAAGGTATTGAAGATTATCGTGGGAATACCACACGATTTCTGGTTATTGGCAAAAAATCCCCTTCCGTCAGCGGACGGGACAGAACTTCCCTGCTCATCGGGCTAATGGATCGTCCAGGGGCACTCAATGAAATTCTTACTGTACTGTCAGAGGAAGACATTAATCTGGCGAAAATTGAGTCAAGACCTATAAAGGGTAAGCAGTGGAAATATTTGTTTTTCCTTGACATGCTGGGTCATATGGAAAACAAAAATATCCGCCGTGGTTGTGATCGGTTGAATTCCCTCTGTTCATATTTCGAATTGCTGGGGTCATATCCGCAGGGTGATTCATCCACCGATCTGTGACATCTGTCCGATACAGACCGGTTTCCCACTTTTTTGCAGATCATCCTCTAATGTGTGTCCTTTTGGCTTGTTGAGAATGGTCTGCCGTATACTCTCCCTGATTACGCCGTCGGACGCGTCACTTCGCAGCAATGTCTTCAGATCAGTTTCTTTGTCGTTTAAAAGACATGCTCTGAGTGTACCCTCTGATGTCAGTCTCAGTCTGTTGCACTGATCACAAAAATGATGGCTGATCGGGGATATAAAACCAACTGCGCCCTTCTGTCCGGATGGGTCCTGCAATTCATACATCCGCGCAGGTCCCTCATCGCGGTTATTATTGAATGGGGTAAGTTGACCGATTGTTGAAATGATATCCTTAATATCTTCCGCTCTGATAAACTGCTCTTTTTTCCAGCTGCTCTTCTCTCCAAGAGGCATAAACTCAATAAACCTCACCTGAAACGGTTCTGTCAGCGCCAGCCTGGCAAAATCTTTGAATTCATCATCGTTCACCCCTTTCATGGCAACGACATTGATTTTTATTTTAAACCCGAGATCCCTGGCTTTTATTAATCCCTTCCATACCCTGGTAAAATAATCTCTTCCGGTTATTGAGTGAAATTTGGTAGGCTGCAGACTGTCAAGAGAGACGTTCAGCTGCCGTACACCTCCGGCAAAGAGCTGTTCAGCGTAATCTGCGAGCAGCACTCCATTGGTTGTGATCCGAACTTCTTTAAGATTTTCAAGAGAGGTGAGCTGGTGAATAAAATCCAGTATGCCTCTGCGTACCAGTGGTTCACCTCCAGTCAGGCGGAGTTTGTTCATTCCCATTCCAACGGCAATGCGGACCACTCTCAACATCTCCTCATAACTGAGCAGATCCTTGTGCTGAAGTATCTCTCCTGTCTTGGTATGTGTTGCGTTTTCCTCCGCTCCTTCGGGCATGCAATACATACAGCGAAGATTGCAGCGATCGGTTATAGAAAGACGCAGGTAGGATATGGTCCGTGAAAACTGGTCAACAAGGGGATGCAGATTGGGCAGGTTTATATTTTTATCAGTCACGACAGTCCGCCGGCAAGAAATTGAATGTTTAGTACCTTACTCCAGAATTTCTGCAATAAAAAACAGGTAAGCGAAGACTCCGAGAAATTGAGGAGTGTATTTTAAAATTATGTACCTGGCAAAGCACCATGGTACTTATCCAAGCATTTTAAAATTCCGATTTATTCGGTTTAGCTAAAATATGGCTGCAGCCTGATTCCTTTTTGCTGCAGCTCTCATCTTTACAGTGGCTCTCTTTTACTCTATTGTTTATGGGTAATACAATCAAAAATAAGACCGTAACCAAAAAATGAAAGATTTATTTACACCATGTTGATACTTGGAATAGAGACGTCCTGCGACGACACGGCGGCAGCTGTTCTTGACAGCGGTACCATTCTATCAAATGTGCTCAGCAGTCAGGATGAGATTCATACTCAATTCGGCGGGGTTGTGCCTGAACTTGCGTCAAGAACACATCTGCAGTCGATTTATCCAGTCGTTACGGAGGCACTTGATCGTTCCGGCTACTCTCTCGCGGATATCGATTTAATTTCAGTTACCCAGGGACCCGGATTGATTGGCTCTCTTCTGGTCGGCTTTTCTTTTGCAAAATCCCTGTCTCTTGTATCCGGTATTCCCCTGGTTGGTGTTGATCATATGGCCGGCCATATACTATCAGTCTTTCTTGAAGAGAAAAAACCCTCATTTCCTTTTATTGCACTTGTAGTATCAGGGGGCACATCATCACTCTACCTGGCTGCTGATTTTACCACATTTTCTCTTCTTGGCAGGACGAGAGATGATGCCGCAGGTGAAGCCTTTGACAAGGTGGCAAAACTTCTTCATCTCCCTTATCCCGGTGGCCCTCAGATCTCAGATAAGGCACTTTCCGGTAATTGTGATTCCATCAAATTCCCAAGAGCATGGCTTGATTCAGGGTCTCTTGACTTCAGTTTCAGCGGTCTGAAAACTTCGGTAATGAATCATTGTAACCGCGAGAAACAGCAGGGCCGGGAACTGGAAGTGGAAGATATCTGCGCTTCCTTTCAGGAAGCTGTGGTAGATGTACTCACTGAAAAAACTGTTTATGCCGCTCAAAAACAAAATGTAAATACTATTGTTCTGGGTGGCGGTGTATCCTCAAATCAAAGGCTGCGAAAAAGGTTTGAGAAGAAATGTCTTGAGAATAATATTTCTTTTTTTGTTCCCAGTCCTGTTTACTGTACTGATAATGGTGCCATGATTGCACTGGCTGGATATTATAAATATTGTACATTCGGGAAAATGTCTCTTTCAGAGGATGTTTATTCACGTTCACAGTTAGGCTAGATATCCAAATTTGAACTATAAAAGATTAAATAGATATTATTATCTGA
>JAFDME010000032.1 GCA_019306075.1 Deltaproteobacteria bacterium
TGCTTGCCGAGTTTGTGCTGGCCATGAAGCATGGTCTCGGGTTGAATAAGATTCTTGGAACCATTCACACCTATCCTACCCTTTCAGAATCAAATAAATATGTGGCAGGGGAATGGAAGAGGGCTCATACTCCGGAGAAATTGCTGGCCTGGGTTGAACGTTATCATAACTGGAAGAGGAGGTAAGTCATGATCCGAGTTCTCATGGTTGTTATAGTTTTTTTTACCTGTATCCGGGTGGAGGCCGCATCCTTTGACCATGGCCGGTGGGATCTGTTGCTGCAGCAGCATGTAGCAGTGCTTGGTGAGGGCAGGGTTACTCAGGTTGATTACGATGGCTTTCTGAATGACAGGGGTATGTTGAAAAAGTATCTGCAGAGTCTCTCTGCAGTTGACAGGACCACATTTGACGGCTATCAGCCGGATCAGCAGCTTGCATTTCTCATTAATGCCTACAACAGCTGGACTGTGGAGATGATTTTAACTGGGTATCCCGGTGTTGAGTCAATCAAGGACCTGGGCTCTTTTTTTCAGTCGCCATGGAAAAAGAAGTTTATTCCCCTCCTGGAAAAGACCAGATCCCTTGATGATATAGAACATAATCTGATTCGGGGATCCGGGAGATATAATGACCCGCGCATTCATTTTGCTGTTAATTGTGCCAGTATAGGTTGTCCTCCGTTAAGGGCTGAGGCCTACACCGGGGAAAAGCTGCAGACACAACTGACAGAAGCGGTTGAGCGTTTTCTTTCGGATCGGGAGAGGAACAGGTTGAGTGGCCGGCAGCTTGAGATTTCATCTCTTTTCAAATGGTACAGGCAGGATTTTGAAAAAGGGTGGCGCGGATACCGGTCTCTGGACCAGTTTCTGGCAGACTTTGGAGAGTCACTCGGGCTTGATAAACAGACAGCGGAGGAGGTTCGTTCCGGCACGATTGATATCACTTTTCTTCAATATGATTGGAAACTAAACGGGAAAAAGTGACTGGTGAGGGAATCTCAGATCTTTTATCCGAGATTCCTGAGGGCAGGCTGCCGCTGCTACCGTTTTACCATCATTGCCATTCCCATTCCGCCGCCGATGCACATGGAGATAAGGCCGCTGCCATAGTTTTTCCTCTCCATCTGATACATGGATGTGACCATCTGGCGGGCACCGGTGCAGCCGATCGGATGGCCAAGTGAGATACCGCTGCCAAGCTCATTGGGCTTTTCCGTGTCGATGCCGAGTTCTCTCATGCAGCCGATAGCCTGGGCGGCAAAGGCTTCGTTAAGTTCAATCATTTCAATGTCGTCAATCGTCAGGCCGGTTTTTTTCAGTACTTTTTTGATGGCAGGTACGGGACCAAGCCCCATATAAGCGGGATCCAGACCACCGGAAGCGTAAGCTCCAATGGAGAGAATCGGGGTCAAACCCAGTTCCTCCGCCTTCTCCCTGCTCATCATCAGAACTGCTGCACCTCCGTCGTTGATACCGGAGGCATTTCCTGCAGTTACGGAACCGCCTTTTTTAAAGACCGGGCGCAGCTTGGACATTTTTTCCATGTCAGTCTCCATGGGCCGTTCGTCCGTATTGACAACTATATCGCCTCTGCGGTTTTTTATTATCACTTCGGCGATTTCATCCTTAAATGTGCCGTTCTGTACAGCAGCGAAGGCGCGATTATGGCTGAGTACTGCCAGTTCATCCTGCTCCCTGCGGCTGATATCATATTTGGCAACAATATTTTCTGCGGTGACACCCATATGATAACCATAAAAGATCTCATACAGTCCGTCGTAAACCATAAGATCCTGGACTTCGCCAACGCCGGTCAGTTCCATTCTGTAGCCCCATCTTGCATTGGGCAGTGCCATGGGAGCGTTGCTCATCGATTCCTGGCCGCCGGCAACAACGACTTCAGCCTCCCCGGTCATGATGGAGGCAGCTCCAAGAGCTATGGCTTTCAGGCCGGAACCGCATATTTTGTTGATTGTATATGCCGGGGTCTCTTTCAGATAACCTGCCCTGATCATAGCCTGCCTCGCAGGATTCTGGCCCTGGCCTGCCTGCAGAACATTGCCCATTATAACTTCATCAATGACAACCGGCTGCAGGTTTTTATCCCAGTCGTAGGCAGCTGTCTCGATTTCGGTCATTCCCTGGTCCCGTAATTTCTCAGGTGCCAGGGCGGCAATGCTTTCATCTGTTGCCGGACGGAGTGCTACCTTACGTAAAACGTCTTTCATTACAATGGAGCCGAGATCAATGGCGGTAACATTTTTCAGAGAACCGCCAAATGTGCCAACTGCAGTTCTGGAACCACTAACTATTACAACTTCCTTCATAATTTTGTTCTCCTTTAGGTTGGTAAATGAAATTTTTCGGCCACTATAACAGATAAAAGATGAGCTTGAAACATTTGTTTTTAGTATTGACTTAAACGTTAAGGTAAGATATGGTGGTGCATATATTGTGTCAATTTGACCTGTTTCTTATAATTTCCACCTGCTGATGTATGATATATTGGGAGAACGGGCAGGCTGTTACCCGTCTCGACCGGCTGACGCCAAAATAAATCCGGTATCATTGTTGTATTCTCACTATATTTAACGTAAACGTTCCAATAATATTGTCAGAATGAATATTCCCTGGGGAGAGGAAAAATTATGAATATCATGTCATACAAATCAATCCCGGCCATATTGAGAGATAATGCTGACAGGTACAGTACAAAAACCGCTATCAGTTATAAAAAACGAGGTACATTTCTCTCTCTTACCTATGAGGAGTTTTATGACCGGGTTCTCCTGCTTGCGAGAGGGTTGGGCAAAGCTGGCGTGGCGGCGGGAGACAGGGTCGCAATTTTCTCCGAGAATCGTCTGGGCTGGGCGATTTCCGATTTTGGTATTCAATGTGCAGGTGGAGTGACTGTGCCAATCTATGCCACTAATACGGGCAAACAGGCAGCATATATAATTAACCACAGTGGTTCGAAGATTGTTTTTGTCTCAACCCGCGGCCAGTATGAGAAGCTCCTCTCCATCAGGGATGAGATTCCCGATGTAGAGCTTGTTATCTCCTACGATCGTTTCATTGGAGATCGCTCTTTTCCTGTATATACCCAGTACCAGTTGTCGGAGGTCTCAACACCTCTCTCCGATGACGATAAAGCCGGAATAGAAGCACAGATTGATCAGATTTCCCAGGATGATCTGATTACTGTTATTTACACTTCCGGCACAACCGGCGTTCCCAAGGGTGTTCTGCTGACCCAGCGTAATATAATGATTAACGCGGATTATGGTCTTGAGCAGCTTGGTATTGAACAAAAAGATCAGACGGTTCTCAGTTTTCTTCCCTTAAGTCATGTGCTTGAGCGTACAGCCGGCTATTATGCGACACTGCTCAGCGGCAATCATCTTGCGTTTGCTGAAAATGTGGCAAAAGTGATGGAAAATATGGCTGAGATAAGACCAACCAACATGGTCAGTGTGCCGCGGTTGTTCGAAAAAATTTATTCCAGGATCTATGAAAATGTACACCAGGCCAGCCCGCTGAAAAGAAATCTTTTCCATAAAGCGATCGAGATCGGTCGTCAGTATGTAAACAGGAAATATGTGACGCACGAACCCCTTGGTCTTCTTAATCTCCAATATAAATTTTTTGACAGGCTGGTTTTTAAGAAAATACGTGATCGTTTCGGCGGCAGACTTACCTATTTCCTCTGTGGAGGTGCGCCGCTGGACGAGACCATTAACGAGTTTATGTGGATTATAGGTATACCAATTTATAATGGTTACGGCCTTACCGAGACGAGTCCGGGGGTCACCATCAGCAGCGCGGGTGAAGTGCGTTTCAGCTCTGTAGGCAAGGTGTTCAAGGAAACGGAAATCCGGCTGGAAAAGGATGGGGAGCTGGTGGTCAAAGGGCCCCAGGTGATGCAGGGATATTATAAAAATGAGGAAGCAACCCGTGAGGTTTTACATGATGGCTGGTTTAAGACCGGTGACATCGCTCAGATAGATGAGGAGGGGTTTGTCTATATCGTTGACAGGAAAAAGGAGATTATTGTTACTGCCGGAGGGAAAAATATTGCTCCGCAACCGGTAGAGAATAAGCTCAAGCTGGATAAATATATTTCCCAGGCCATTGTGTTTGGAGACCGTAAACCTTATCTGGTGGCACTGCTTACACCAAATATTGAACGATTGATTAATTTGGCCCGTGATGAGAAGATCGACTACATAGATACGGAAGAACTGGTTCATCACAACAGGATTATAAAACTTTACACCTCACGTATTGAAAATATTAATAAGGGGTTACCATCGTATGAGACTATAAAATATTTTGCGGTTTTACCAAGGGATTTTTCAATCGAAGGAGGTGAGCTGACGCCGACTCTGAAGATGAAACGTAAGATTATTTATGAGAAATATAAAGAACTGGTTGATGACCTTTACCCTGCCAATGGTAATGGTAGTGCAGGGTTGCAGAATAAAAACAAGGGAGAAAAATTATGAGGCAGATTAATCGCATAGCCGTTCTTGGCGCCGGGGTTATGGGTGCTACTATAGCGGCACATCTGGCCAACGCGGGATTAGATGTTCTTCTACTTGATATTGTGCCAAAGGAGCTCGATGAGAAGGAGAAAGGACAGGGATTGACTCTCGACAGTCCTTTCGTACGTAACCGTATTGCACAAAATGGTTTGCAGGGGCTTATGAAAATGAAGCCGGCTCCCTTTTACCTTGTTGATTATGCGAGGCAGATAGAGGTTGGCAATCTTGAAGATGATCTTGGAAAGCTGAAGGAGTGTGACTGGGTAATAGAGGTTGTTGTTGAATATATGCCTATCAAACTGGATCTCTTGAAAAAGCTTGTTCCTCACCTGGCACCGGGGACAATTCTCAGCACCAACACCAGTGGCCTGTCGGTAAATGAGATGGCAGAGGTTCTGCCGGATGAGGTGAGGAAAAATTTTCTGGCAACCCACTTCTTTAATCCACCCCGCTATATGCGTCTGATGGAGATAGTTCCATGCACAGATACTGATCCAGAGATTATGCATGGATTGGCAGATTTTATTGCCTCTCGGCTGGGTAAAGGTATTGTCTATGCCAAGGATACAACTAACTTTATTGCAAACCGAATCGGCACATATGCAATCTTCAAGGGTATTCAGCATATGCTGGATATGGGGCTCAGCGTGGAGGAAGTGGATGCGGTGGCCGGTCCAGCCACCGCCAGGCCAAAGAGTGCAGCGTTTCGTACCGCTGATCTCGTCGGCCTGGATACTCTGGCCCACGTTGCCACCAATTCCCATGATCTTCTTCCTGACGATGAAGAACGGGATGTTTTTAAACTGCCTGATTTTATGGTGAAAATGATAGATGGCGGTCAACTCGGCAACAAGACCAGGCAGGGCTTTTATAAAAAAGAGGTCGTGGATGGCAAGAGGAAGATCTTTTACCTCGATTATAACAGCGGTAAATATGTCCCTCTTGAAAAGCCGAAATTTCCATCGATACTTGCTGTCAAACAGGTTGATGATGCTGCTCAGAAACTGAAGATGGTTGTCTCCGGGAGTGACAAAGGCGCCGAGTTTGCCTGGAAATCGATCCGTGACACCCTTATCTATGCACTCAACAGGATTCCTGAGATCTCAGATGATGTGGTTAACATTGATAATGCCATGCGCTGGGGCTTTAACTGGGAAATCGGTCCTTTTGAAATGTTTGATGCCATCGGGGTAGGGGATTTTATAAAGCGTGCAGAAAAAGATGGCATCGCCGTACCTGAGAAGCTGAAGTCAGTAGAGTCATTCTACCGTTTCAGTGATACCGGCTTAAAAGAATATTATGATTTGTTGAAAGGTGAGTATGCTGCGGTTCCGGTGAAGGAGGGGCAGGTTCAGCTGGAGATTCTTAAAAAGGGCGGTAAGGTTGTTGAGAAGAATGGTAACTGTTCTGTTATCGATCTTGGCGACGGTGTTTTCGGTTTTGAATTTCATTCAAAAATGAATGCCATCAGTGGTGACATTCTGGCCATGACTCACAAGGCTATCAATCGTGCGGAGACTGAGGGGGTTGGTCTGGTTATTGGAAATCGCGGCGTGAATTTCTCCGTCGGTGCCAACCTGATGATGATGGCTGTTGCCATGGCGGAAGGTGCATATGATGACATTAATATGGTCCTTCGCGCTTTTCAAAAAGCTACAATGGCGGTGAAATACGCGAAAGTTCCCGTTGTTACAGCTCCTTTCAATATGACTCTCGGCGGTGGTGCGGAGTTCTGCCTTCATGCAGATTCGATCAATGCATATGCCGAGACCTATATGGGCCTTGTGGAGATCGGGGTTGGTCTGTTGCCAGCCGGCGGCGGGACCAAAGAGATGAGTATGCGGGCAATCAATCTTGCCAGTCAGTTCAATACTGATGTGCAGCCATTTATTATTAAGAATTTTGAGCAGATAGCAATGGCCAAGGTCTCCATGGGTGCAGCTGAACTTGCTTCCATGGGATATATGAGAAAGGGTGACTCAATAACCATGGATATTGATCAGCTGCTGGCTGATGCCAAGCAGAAGGTGCTGGCGCTGGCTGTTAATTATCGTCCCGGCAGGCGGGCCGATAATCTTTCCGCTCCGGGGCGCGGTATAGCATCTGCCATTAAGAGTCAGCTCTGGAACATGAAGATGGGTAATTTTATAACCGAGTATGAGGCGGAGATGGGAACCATCATCGCCACGGTTATGTGCGGTGGAGATGTGAATCCGGGCACTCTGATTACAGAAGATTATCTGTTGCAGCTTGAGAGGGAGAGTTTTCTCAAACTTGCGGGAAATAAGAAAACTGCAGAGCGGATACAGCATATGCTGAAAAGGGGTAAACCTCTTCGTAACTAGCTGCTGGTGGAATAGTGATTGAAGTTCATGCTATCTGCATGATTTGCATCAACAAATAGAGCCTCTTGGGAGGAATGATATGAAAAAAGCCTATATTCTGGCAAGTTATCGAACAGCAGGTTGCCGGGCAAATAAGGGAAAATTTAAAGATATGAGGCCGGATGATCTGGCGGCATCGGCTATCAAGGGACTGGTTGAACGGACGGAAGTAGATCCTGCGACCATAGATGATGTATATCTGGGATGTGCCTTTCCGGAGGCTGAACAGGGCATGAATGTAGGGAGGGTCGCCTTGATGAAGGCGGGTTTGCCGGTAGAGGTTCCGGGTCAGACTATCAATAGATTTTGTTCCTCCGGTTTGCAGAGCATTGCCACAGCGGCTGAGCGTGTAATGTGCGGCTTTGCCGACTGTATAGTAGCGGGCGGTGTTGAATCGATGTCATGCGTTCCCCTTGGTGGGCTGAAGTACAGCGCCAATCCCTCTATTATGGTTGACTGGCCGGAGGCCTTCGCCTCCATGGGTGTTACAGCTGAACTGGTTGCGGAAAAATATGGTATTGATCGTGCCATGATGGATACCTTTGCCGCGGCAAGCAACACCAAAGCCGCAGCAGCGATTGAAGCCGGGAGATTTGTTGACGAGATTATTCCTGTGGAGATTGAAAAAGATTTTCTGGTGGCTGGTAAAATCAAAAGAGAAAAAGAGCTGGTTACCGTCGATGACGGGGTAAGGGCAGGAACAACTGCCGAGGGACTGGCGAAACTCCGCCCGGCGTTTAAAATAGGTGGTCCGGTAACAGCGGGGAATTCCTCTCAACTGACCGACGGGGCTGCTGTTGCCATGGTGGTTTCAGAAGAGTATTTGAAAAAAATCAATAAAGATCCCTTTGCCAGGTTTATTGCCTTCGCCGTAAAGGGTGTTGCTCCTGAACTGATGGGAATTGGCCCCATTGAGGCTATTCCTGCAGCATTAAAACTGGCTGGACTTCAGCAGCAGGATATAGATCTTATTGAACTCAATGAAGCCTTTGCAGCACAGTCTCTGGCAGTAATCAAGACCCTTGGTTTGAATAAGGAGATCATTAACGTAAATGGCGGAGCAATTGCTCTTGGCCACCCTCTCGGTTGTACAGGTGCGAAACTGACTGCGACTCTGCTCCATGAAATGGGGCGGAGGGGGCTTAAATATGGTTTGGTTTCCATGTGTATCGGCGGCGGGATGGGGGCTGCAGGAGTATTTGAGAAGCTATAAACAGTGGTATCCTGTGTAACTAAAAAATATTTCGACTTGTCGGGTTAGCATAAATAGAACGATTACAGGTGTATATCATGGAAAAAGTATTACCAAAAGGCGGTGAATACCTGATCGCTGAAACTTCCTGCGAAAATATTTTCACGCCGGAGGATTTCAACGATGAGCAGAGGCAGATGGGGGAAACTACAGAACAGTTTATTGAAAACGAGATTCTTCCACACGTTGAGGAGATTGATAAACAGAATTTTGATCTCATCATAGAAGGTATGACAAAAGCGGGTGAACTTGGCCTCTTAATGATGGATACCCCCGAGGAGTACGGCGGTTTAGAGCTTGACAAGGCTTCAGGGATGCTGGTGAGTGAGAAAATTGCCGTCAGCGGATCTTTTTCAGTGGCTTTTACATGTCATGTCGGCATCGGTACTTTGCCGCTGATCTATTACGGTACCGCTGAGCAGAAAGAACAGTACCTGGAGAAGCTTACCTCCGGGGAGTGGATCTCAGCCTACTGTCTTACTGAACCGGGTTCGGGGAGTGATGCTCTGGGAGCCCAGGCTAATGCTGTTCTGTCCGAGGATGGCAAACATTATATCTTAAACGGTACCAAGCAATTTATTACCAACGGCGGTTTTGCCGAACTGTTTACAGTTTTTGCCAAGATCGACAAGGAACACTTTACCGCTTTTCTGGTGGAGAGATCCTATGAAGGATTGATCGTTGGACCGGAAGAAAAGAAACTTGGTATAAAGGGATCTTCCACCACTCAGATTATTCTTGATAACTGTAAAGTTCCGGTGGAAAACCTGCTTGGTAAGAAAGGTAAAGGCCATAAAATTGCCTTTAACGTCCTCAATATCGGTCGTTTTAAGCTTGGTGCCGCTGTCACCGGAGCTGCCAAAGGTGCGCTGGCGGACGGAGTTAAATACGCTAATGAACGCAAGCAGTTTAAAACTCCTATTGCCAGGTTTGGGGCTATTTCCGAGAAAATTGCTGATCTCACTGCCGAAATTTATGCCTCAGAATCATTGGTCTACCGCCTTGCGGGTCTGCTTGATGAGAAACTTGCTACTATCGAAAAAAGTACTGAAAACTATTATGAGGAGTACCTTAAAGGCATTGAGGAGTATGCTGCAGAATGCGGCATCGCTAAAGTTTTTTGCAGTGAGGTGCTGGCGCATACAGTAGACGAAGTGATGCAGATTTACGGCGGCTATGGTTTTATCAGCGATTATCCGGCCGAGCGGTACTACCGTGATGAGCGTATTAACAGAATCTTCGAAGGCACCAATGAGATTAATCGTCTGCTTATTCCCGGCATGATCCTGAAAAAATCGATGAAAGGGGAACTGCCGCTGCAGGCAGAGGCAATGAAGGCTTTTGAGACCCTTATGACACCGAGTTTTGAGGAACTTGATGATGAGATTCTGTTTGTTCATGAAAAGGAATTGATTAAAAACCTCAAAACCCTCTTCCTTATTCTGGCAGGTGCCGGTGTGCAGAAGCATATGCAGAAACTGGCAAATGAACAGGAAATTCTTCTCACTGCCGCTGATATTGCCATTCAGATATTTGCTCTTGAAAGTACAATTCTTCGAGCAGAAAAACATTTTTCTACAGTTTCAGAGCACAAGCAGGAACTTCTGCGGGCAGTTGTGAAGGTTTTTGCCTTTCAGGCAACTGAGGTTGCAGGTACTGCGGCGAAAAAAGGTGCCTTCTATGTTGAAGAAGGTGATACTCTGACCATGATTCTTTCCGGCGTTCGTCGCTTTGCAAAATATGATGCCACCGGTCTTCTGTCGGCCAAGAGGCTACTGGCGAAGGCAGCCTGTGAAAAAGAAAAGTATATTTTTTCCTTATAGCCTATCAACCTGAGTTGCGGGTAACGCCCGCGTTAAATGATACCAGTTCAGCATACCATTAATACACCTTATGTTATCGGCCAGGTTCACTGTTATACGGCTGAACTTGGTGGTGAGCTTGTTCTCTTTGATACCGGGCCTGCAACACTGGAGGCCCAGCAGTATCTGCAGAAGAATATCGACCTGCGCCGGTTGAAACATGTTGTGATAACACATTGTCATATAGATCATTATGGACAGGCTGCCTGGCTTGGCCGGAACAGCGATGCGGTTATCTATCTGCCGGAAAAGGATTGCCTGAAAATTAATGGTCATGCCGGTCGCATGGAACAGATGTTTCAGTTGCTGATCGAACTCGGGTTCGGCAGGGAGTATCTCAGCCAGCTGCGCAAAATTTTTGACAGCGGAGCGATTTTTCCTCCTTTCCCGGAGGACTATTTAACGACTGAAACAGATCTTCCCGATTACCTTGGCATTGAGGTTGTCGGTTGCCCCGGCCACTCCCAGAGTGATCTTGTTTTTACCGGCGACGATTGGGCAATTACAGGAGATACTCTGCTGCGGGGAGTTTTTCAGTCTCCGGTCCTTGATCTGGATATGGAGGTCGGCGGCAGATTTAACAACTATAAAGCCTATTGCAGGACTCTTCAAAAACTTGCCTCCCTACGTTCCAGGACAGTTTTACCGGGGCATCGCCAGTCTATAAAAAGCGTCGATACGACGCTGCTCTTTTATATTTCCAAGATGCTTTCCAGAGCTAGTCAGCTGCACCCTTACAGGGGAGAGGAAAATCTCTTTTTGATTATTGAGAATCTTTTTGGGGAACGGGCACCGGATGTTTTTCATATTTATCTGAAGTTCTCTGAACTGCTCTTTTTGAAAGATTTTTTGAAAGAGCCCGGGCTGCTTCGGGATTCTCTTGAAACAATCGGGCTTTTTGAAGAGGTTTCTCCACTCTACTACCAGGCTGTCGGTGACGAGGTGATTTCTTCAACCATGCAAAGTTTATCATCCCGGGAAAAACAGATCAATGACCGGATTTGACCTTCTCGCCTCACTGACAAAAGGGGCAGGAAAATCGAGGTTCCGGCTTTGGATGCTGAACGTGCTTCTTGGCCAGGTTGTCCCGTTTAACAGGCCTCATCGTTTTAAGATTATCGAAATTGATGATACTCTGGTCCGTACTACAGCACCGTACCGAAGGAGTAATTACAACCACATTCGTGGTATTCATGCCTGTGCTCTTGCTACAGTTTCTGAATTTTCTGCCGGGTTTTTATTGATGCAGAATTTTGCACCGGCTGACTATCGGCTGATTATGTCCCGGATGGATATTGAATATAAATATCAGGCGAAAAAAAGAGTGATTTCAGAGAGCCGTCTGAGCCGTGAAGAGATAGAGCTCGATATCCTGAAACCGCTGGAAACAGCACCTTCGGTTGATATCAAAATGAGAAGTGATGTGGTCGATGACTCAGGGAATCTGGTTGCGGTGGCTCACACATTCTGGCAGATTAAACGCTGGGATAAGGTTCAGACCAGACTTTGAAAGGTACTGTTTTTGAAGCCTTCATAGCTTCCAGGTTTCATGGTTTTATTTTTTGCCGAAAAACCGTTTAAATCCTTTACTGCGTTTTCCTTTTTTCAGCTCAGGCATTACAATGTCGCAGCTCAGCTTCACCAGGGCAATCTTCGCCTCGATGTCCATGCTTACGATGAGATAGCCGTTGCCGGTATTACGTATATAGAGGCGACCTCTGTCATAGACAAGGTTCATCTCGTCAAAATCGGTGAGGGAGGCAATGATCATTTTCCAGCTCAGCCTGTCCCTTTCCGGGGAGTGACCAACTTTAAATGATTTAAAGAGAACCTCCCCCTCTACGGACAGAAGTACAAGACCATGGACGTCTTCCGTATGCAATATGTCGTGAAATTTTTTTTCCATACTTCTACCATGCATCCGCTTCAACCACACAGAGCCTGGTAATCTGTTCCGGTGGTGGTTTTAATGTCACTGAGAATAATTTGCGTACTTTGTGATGGTTAGTACCTTACTCCTGAAAAGTTGCAATAAAAAACAGGTAAGCACCCTGAAGGCCAGGGCATAAACTCCGACTCCGAGAAAAAATTAAAACCACAGAGGACACAGAGAAGGTGAAAAGTCCCAATTAATCCAGGTTAGCTGAAAGCCTGACTCAGCACCTGCATGAGTTTATCATGGGGGCATTTGGAGCTGACATTCAAAATTGATATGGGACTGCCGGGAAGGAGTATCCTGCCCTCTCCACCATCCTGGCTGATATATCCGACTCTGGGAGTTCCAACCCGAAACATTGCTCCGAGTTCGGTTAAAAACTGGAAGGTATTTTCCATGCTGTCGTCGTGGTAGATATCTTCTACTCCACAACGCTCTCCAATCCGGGTAGAGACAATATCTCTAATGTTCTCCAGATGGAGGGCGTTGGCTGCTGCAGTGTTATCGACCAGTTCCGGCAACACTACATCCTCCAGATCCTCAAAAAATTCGAGATCAGTTAAATTTTCCTGAAGACCTTCCTCTTCTTCTGCAACAGGGTGATTTTCAAAACTCAGATCCACGGGGGATTCATCAATGGGCGGGTCATATGATTCATCCTTGAGGCTCATTGCTCTCAGGATAATGGCCTGCAGACTTCTGTTTATAAGGTTTTTTCTGGCAGTGCATTTATTTTGGATAAAAAGAGTGACATTTTCCCAGGTGATTACCCTGTATGCTGCCTGTAGACCGCTTAATTTATCAGCCCGGGCATCGATCATCAAACCATCTCTAAAGTAGAGGACTCCTCCCTTACTGCCGTCGCTGTCAATTAGTCTGATTGTGCAGGTTTTCCCCTCCATCTGTATGAGCTGTAAAAAGACCACAGGAGAAACGTTATGCATTACCCCTCCATTCGCCTCACTCTGCAGGGTATTGATAATTGCATTACCGAGATCATCTATGTCAAATGGTTTGCTGACAGAGGCAACAACCTTCGCCTCCGGGGACAATGAAGAGATTTCGCCGGGGTGCCGGGTTGTAACAGTAATTACCGGAATTTCAGAAAACTCCTCCAGGAGCCGGGAGAGGAATTTTTCCCCTTCCAGGTCCGGCATGTCGAGATCGAGAACAACAAGAGAAATTGCCGTCTGCTGCACCGTTTGCGTGGCTTCAGCACGACTTCTGGCTGTTACCATAGAAAAAAGTTCGCTGTATTTTTCAAACTTTTTTTCTATGGTCAACAGTGTTATTTCATCATCATCGATGAGAAAAAGAACCTTACGCATAATTTACTCTCAAATCCACAGAAGCTGCTATCTGCGTTTTTTTCTCAATCTTGAAATGGACAGCCGGATACTGTCCTGCATGCGGATAATAGCATTTGCCAGATCTCCGATTTCATCGGAGGAAGCCGGGGAGATTTCCACATCGAGTTCACCGACGCTGATCCGATTTGCTGCGTCAGTCAGTTTCTTTATGGGAGTTACAATTGCCCGGCTGGCAAGAAGAGAGATTAAAATGATGACTATCACTGTGATTCCCAGCAGGGTATAGGCGAACTGCTGTGCTTTTTTTAATTCACTGTAGGCTTCATCCTTATCCTGTTGAATAGCAAGGAGCCATCCAAGTTTTGTTTTCTGGGTAAAGCCGAGAGCCTCCTGTCCTCCAACATCTTTAAATTCAACACTTCTTTTTTTATCTTTTCGGGAGGCCTGTACCAGAGGGTTGGTACTCATATCCTTCTGCTCAACGACGAACGCATTATTTTGATGGGCAACCACCTTGTCATTCTGATCGACCAGGAAAACTGAGCCTGTCTCGCCCTGTTTCCAGTTTGTGACAAGTTTGGAGATGGCATCACGGGT
The DNA here is from genome assembly GCA_019306075.1 of Deltaproteobacteria bacterium. GTDB lineage: Bacteria > Desulfobacterota > Desulfobulbia > Desulfobulbales > Desulfocapsaceae > Desulfomarina. The sequence goes on from JAFDME010000032.1 coordinate 13,885, forward strand.
CATTGCAGTAGCCAGAACACCCACAGTTTCGCCGTCTTTTGTGATAGGCACGGCGAGAACCAGAGCCGGTTTTTTTGATGTCTTACCGATCAGATTCTGCCACGCAAGTTTTTTCCCGCTTATGATATCTTTGACATACTGTCTGTTTGAGTAATCTTTTAACTTTTTACCGTCACTTCTCGCTGTATTGATTCCTTTCCGGTCAGTGGTAAAGACCAGATACATCCACGGGTACTCCTTCTGCACAGCCTTCAGCAGTTCTTCCTGCTGCCACTGGATCATTCCCTTCATCTGTGACAGGTTGGCGACCGTCTCAAGAACCCTGGTATTTTTGTCAACCCATTCATCCACTTCTTTGGCCAGTATATCACTTATCTGCAGCCCATAATTATTGCTATCAGCTTTAATTCGCTGGTTGGTTTGCTGAAAGGAGAGACCAAAGTAGATTGCCCCGGGTAAAAGGCTGACCAGAAGCATAAGAAGGACAACCTTTCCGGTCAGCCCCAGTCCTGATCTTTTCCGAGGGATACTCTGTACCGCCTCTTCTGTAAATGTATCCTGGTCAGAATCAGCCAGTTCCTCCGCCTCCGGGGTGGATTCCAACTCCTCTTTGGCAGAAGAGGAACTGAACAGCGAATCTTCCAGAGCAGCTATCTCACTATCCTGGATCAGTTCCTCTTTATCCAGAATAATAACCTCGTCACACCCTTTGCAGGTGAATCGTGCCCGCTTACTTTTGATCTTTGTCGGGTCAATCTTGTATTTAAGGCCGCATTTTTCACAAATGACAATCATTGGTATACTCCTTGTCTGCTGCTGAGATAATGTTTCTTGGGGAAGTATTGATACAGTTTATTTTATGGTTAAATACTCTTCTTCATTTTCTTGTTTTTCTTTATAGCTTTCACGGAGTAAGGTACTAATATTCTTTTTCCTTGATTTTCTTTAACATTGCCTGTTTGAATTCAATTCGTTTATCTTCTCTGTGGATTTCCTGGGACAGCAGATTTATCAATTCGGCGGCCCGGTGGGCGGGGAAGTTTTTACGGTGGAATCCTAAGTCATCCAGTTCATCCTCAACTATAACTTTCCCAAGTGGGCCGACAGCCACGGATAATTGAGATATGAGATAAGAAAGAAAATTCTGGTCTACGACATTGGGCGTGATTATTACCTTTTCAATTAATTTAAAATAATGAAGCTTTGCTATAATCGGACGGATTGCAACGAGATCGATATTGAGTTCCAGACCAATCTGACCCAGATCTTTTTTGCCGTCCAGGCTCATTAAAACGTTGAGTGCCTGCCCATCTAGAGATAAGCTCCCGGGATTACCCCTGACAACCTGTTTGAAAACTAATCCCGCGACACTGCTATTAGATGGCCCCTCGAAGGTCTCTCTGTGTTCGCTATCCGCTGCTGACCCCAACCAAACGAGTTTAACAGCACTATAGATTTTCTCGAAATCTACGCTTATTTGTTTTTTATTACAGCCTTTATCGAGTAAGGCACTAATCGCAACTGCAAACTGCTCTCTTGTGGTAGATTCAGCGGGAAAACATAACAAAAAAATGATTATAAATTATTTTCGATCATGCAGTTACGCTGTAGAAAAAAATAGCGTAATGACAGTAACTCCCTGAAGTCATTTTCATACTGCATACATATGGTGTATCAAAACGATAATGAAAACTCAAGGTAGATCTGGTTTGTTTTTCTCCTTTTGTAACAAACCTATAGGTGATAATCGTATAGAAGTGGTTCCCCCAAAAGTCCTGCAGTCTTTATTTATATTTTCTTACAGCTTTTATGGGGGAGGACATTAAGATTTCAGGATCTGATGACTTTATTTTTTAAAAGAGTTGTTACCATGCCGGGGCATAGTTGCTCTGTCCTGTTGACACAGATTATGTTAAGTTCGGGCATTCTCGTAAAAATTATAAATTCTGATGGAATAGTGTGAATCACCCTATATTGTACGAAGACAGTGACTGGCTGGTTGTGGAAAAACCAATTGGGATTTCTACCCACGGAGCTCGTCCCGGTGATACCGGTCTGGTGGAGTGGCTTGCCCTGCACCGGGGATACGATCTCCATGTCTGTTCCCGCCTGGATAAAGGGACCAGCGGTGTTCTGCTCTTTGCCAGACATGGTACCGCCAGCGGCAGGGCACAGCTCATCCATGAGGAGAAGGAGGCCCGCAAGAGATATTGTTTTGTAAGTACCGGGCGGCATAAGGGGGAAGAGCGCTGGCGGGTGGAGGAACCCCTCGATGACAGAGAGTGCTGTACCGATTTTCGTCTGCTCTGCCGGAGTCATGGTTATTTCTGTTACGAAGCTCTGATTCAAAGGGGGCGAACTCATCAGATCCGCAGGCATGCGGCTTTTTCCGGCGTCCCCGTCCTGGGGGATAGCCGTTATGGAGGGGAGGATTTTTACCGTCTCTGTCTTCACTGCCTGGAGGTTGACTGGCCTGATATAGCGATGGCTCTGATCAGCGGGCAGCCGGACTCATTTTCCCTTCTGCTCTCAGGGCAGTCAGGACCGGTACTGGAAGGGGCGGTTGCCTGGGAGCGTCGGCTGGGATGGCCGGGGCTGGTGACCAATAGCTTTCGTCTGGTTCAGCGGGGTGAGGTTTCACTGCCGGTGAGCATTGATCTTTACGATTCCTTTCTCTCAATAACCGCTTTCAGCAGAGAGAATGATTCGACTCATCTTAAGGATGAACTGCAGTCGCTGCTGAACTACCTGGGCGGCAAGGTGCCCTGGCTGGGTGGTATTCTTCGCCATCATGCCCGTAATCCTCACCGGCAGAAATTGATTCACGATACTCTCTGCTGGGGAGATCTGCCTGCAGAACCGGTGATAGCCAGGGAGCATGACCTCGCTTTTATTGTTCACCTTAATGATTCTCAGCATACGGGGCTTTTTCTTGATCAGCGCGATTCCCGCAGACGTATTTTTCAGGTTTCACGGGGACGGCGGGTGGCCAACCTTTTCGCATTTACCTGTTCCTTTTCTGCTGCCGCGGTGGCAGCCGGAGCTGAGGTGGTGTTTTCTATCGACCTTGCAGGTTCCAGCCTTGCCCGGGGGAAGGATAATTTTGCTGTTAACGGGCTTGATACGGGTGGACGCGGTAAATTTATCAGGGAAGATGTTCTCAAATGGCTGGCCCGCCAGGAGCGGAAGGTGACTGCAGCCCCTGACACTTTCTCCTACTGGGATCTTATAATATGTGATCCGCCTGTTTTTGCCTCCGGCGGCAGAGGGCACAGTTTCCATGTGGAAAAGCAGTGGCCTGAACTGGTCCGTAAGGTCAGGCTTCTGCTCTCAGACAGAGGGATTGCACTTTTTGCGAATAATCACCGCAGCGGCAGCGCTTCCTTTTATCTTCAGGAGTTGCAGAGACATTTCCGGAGCGTCACTTCTCTGCTTCCTCCCATGGATTTCCCGATCATCGCAGGTGAACCGGAACATGTTCGCATTTACTGGTGCGAGGTGTAGCTTTGTATATCAAACTTTTTGACTTAGCCATCTAAAACTTCGAAAGACTTTTTTACGAGTTTATCATAAGCTGGTAACTGTGAGAGTTAAATGAAATATTATATCTATGCCATGGGAGCAATTTTATGCTGGGCCAGTCTGCCCGTGGCCACAGGTTCCGGGCTGAGTGAACTGACAACAGAGGAGTTGATGTTTTACAGCTTCTCAAGTGCAGCGCTCTTCCTTTATCTGCAGGATATTGTCAGGACTAAAAGTGTGAGAGTGGAGTTTCCGGGGGTGAAAATTTCTCTTCTGGGCGTGTGGGGGATTTTCTTCTATCATTACATGTATTATATTGCTCTTGATAATGCGCCTCTCGCGGAGGGAGCAATCCTGGCCACCACATGGTCGTTCTGGGTGGTTGTGTTTTCCTCCCTGTTTGTCTTTGGGCGGTTGAAACTATCTATTTTTTTTACGGCACTGCTTGGTTTGTTCGGGGCGGGCCTTGTGATTGCAGCCGGGAAAGATCTCGCATTTAACCCGGGCTATATCAAAGGTTATCTACTTGCACTTCTCTGTGGTCTGATCTGGTCAAGTTTCTCTGTCGCTCTTTCCCGCATCAGGGTGAAAAATGAACCTATGACCGCATTTACACTGTATGCGGCCATATTATCCGCGACTCTTTTTATTATTACCCTGCCCCATGGGATGCCTTCTTTCAGTGCACTGCTTTCGGCTTGTTATCTGGGTTGTGTACCGCTCGGGCTCTCTTTTTTTCTCTGGAACCGCGCCATGAGCGGCGGAAATATCGTGATAATCGGTTTTCTCAGTTATCTTACCCCTCCCCTTGCCGTGTTGTTTGTGGCCATAATAGAGAAGGAGGTCATTTCCGGACAGGTACTCCTCGGCATGAGTGTCATTCTGGCCGCTTCCCTTATCGGCAGGGTATTTATGAAAAAGCCGGATTGATTTCTGGAGAGATGACTCTTATCTGCTTAATATTCCGGATTTCTGTTATCACTGTTATTTGCCAGGTAGTTTGTGATGCGGACGCGGTATTCGACGATATCTTTACGGAGGGAAGAGAAGTCGGCCATCTTTTCATCGACTCTGGTTATATGACTGTCAAGAATTTCTATAAGTTTGGGGGTGATAACATCAAAATTTTTCTTATTAATATCAAATATGTCAGACAGTTTTTCTATTTCTTTAAGGGAGATCCCCAGATTCTTCAGTTTTAAAATAAACTTCAATCGGAGGATGTCATCTTTATGATAACTTCTCGCTCTGCCACCGATTCGTTCGGTTTTGCCCATAAGGCCTATTTCTTCATAATACCTGATAGTGCGTGTCGTTATGGCCAGGCTTTTTGCCAGTTCTCCGATTTGCACCAGTTTGTCCTGTTCCGTACTCATGTTTTTCCCTTCCACCCCTGCAGAAATATGAAGGAGTGAGCTACTGTTGATTGACCTTTACGTAATGTTCAAATGCTAAAGTAGCACGCTGACAAGGTCTCTGTCAATTGAAAAAATAGTTTATACGTGTTTACTATTAAACGATATCAGGAAGAGTTCATGAGTGAATAAATCTTCTTGACCTTTACGTAAGCATAATTTATAAGAGATAGTATCTATTTCTTTGCTGGCATAAAACTGGAGAAATTTATGGAATTTACCCGCGAAATTTACTGGAATGTCGGCCATGGTGCATGGACCCTGATTCCCATGTATCTGTTAGCGATTGGCGCATTTTACATACTGGTTAAAGCTTTTATTGGCAGAGTCGCTGTCTATAAACAGGGGTTGCCTCTGCAGCGAACCGATAGACCGGGAGAGCGGGCAGGCCGGATGCTGGGCAATATTCTGTTGCAGAAAAAGGTGACCAGAGTGCAATGGCCGGGTCTTCTACACGGTTTTTTCTTCTGGGGATTTGGCCTGCTTTTTCTGGGAACGGTGCTCATCGTTATTCAGGCTGATTTTACTGATCTTCTGTTTGGTATAAAGTTTTTAAAGGGTACGTTTTATAAATTATTTTCCATTATTCTGGATGCTGCAGGTCTGATCTGCCTGGTGATGCTGGGTGGACTCATGGCTCGTCGATATTTTTTTCCACCTAAAGGACTTGAAAGCAAAAAGGATGATGCCATTATGCATGGCCTCCTCTTTGCGATTCTGCTCACCGGTTTTGTTATTGAGGGTGCGAGAATGGCGGTAACAGAACTCGGGACACCTCTGGCTGTCTGGTCACCGGTGGGACTTCTGTTTGCAAAGACTATGTCCGGGTTGGGGGATCAGACTCTTCTGGGTTTACACAAGGTAAGCTGGTGGCTGCATCTGCTCCTGGTAATGGCTTTTTTCATTCTTATTCCCTACACCAAGTTTCGCCATATTTTCACCACCAGTGCAAATTATTTTTTTGAGGATCTCGGTCCCAGGGGGAAACTTGTTAATCTTGATCTTGAGGATGAAGAGGCAGAGACCTTTGGTGCAACCGGCGTAAAAGAGATGAGTTGGAAGGATATCTTTGACGCTGATGCCTGCACTCTCTGCATGCGATGCCAGGATCGCTGCCCCGCATATAATACGGATAAGCCGCTTTCTCCGATGACACTGGTTAACCAGATTGGTGAAGCAGCCTTCACTAATCCTGATGCTAATCTTATTGACATCATCAGTAAAGATGTCATCTGGTCCTGTACCACATGTCGGGCTTGTGAAGAGATCTGTCCGGCATCCATTGAGCATGTCAGCAAAATAGTAGAACTTCGCCGCAGTATGGTACTGATGGAAGGAGAGTTTCCCGGTGAAGAGGTGATGACAGCTATGGAGGCCACTGAAGTGAACGGCAATCCTCTTGGGATGGGTTATGCGGGGCGAGGGGAATGGGCGGAGGAACTCGGTATCAAAACACTTGCTGAGGATTCAGATGTTGACCTGCTCTATTTTGTCGGCTGCTATGGATCTTTTGATAAACGCAATATTGCTGTTGCAAAGAGTTTTGTTAAATTGTGTCAGGCCGCAGGTGTAAAACTGGGAATCCTTGGAAAAGAGGAAAAATGCTGCGGTGAGCCCATGAGGAAGATGGGGAACGAGTATCTCTATCAATCTCTTGCCGTTGAGAATATCGAGCTGATAAAATCATACGGGGTCAGCAGGATTGTTACCAGTTGTCCTCACTGTTTCAATACCCTGGAGAAGGACTACAGGGACCTGGGAATGAATGCTGAACTGGTTACCTATACCGTTTTTCTCGAGGAGCTGATAAAGACAGGGAGGTTGAAGATTAATGCTGAAAATCTCTCCTGCACCTATCATGATTCATGTTATCTCGGTCGCCATAATGGCATTTATGAAGCACCGCGGGCTCTTATTGCCGCCGCAGGCGGGAATCTGATTGAAATGGAAAAGAATCGGCAGGAAGGGTTTTGCTGCAGCGCGGGCGGCGGGCGGATAATGGCTGAGGAGAAGATTGGTGAACGGATGAATATAAAAAGAGTCAAGATGGCTGTGGAGACGGGAGCAGATATGCTGCTTTCCAACTGCCCTTTTTGCCTGACGATGTTTGAAGACGGAGTCAGGGGGGCTGATGTTGAAAAACAGCTTAAACCAAGAGATATTGCTGAAGTCCTGGCTGAACGTATCTGATCAGAAACCATGACTGCATAAAAGGATGTCTGGTCAAAGAAAAAAGGAGGCATTGTATGAAAATTCTAGTCTGTATTAAACAGGTTCCGGATATGGAATCAAAATTTAAGGTCGACACCGCCGGCACCTGGTATGAGAAAACTGATCTGGCGTGGAGAATGAATGAGTATGATGAGTATGCGGTGGAACAGGCTATACAGCTTAAAGAGCAGGTAAAAGATGCGGATTTGACCGTTCTCAGTGTCGGAGGGAACCAGGTTAAAGAGACTATGAAAAAGGCTCTTGCCATGGGGTGTGATAGGGGAGCTCATATAGAAGATGATAGTTCAAGTGATAAAGAACCGTTTGAAATAGCGGGAATCATTGGTGAGTACGCAAAGGATAAAAGTTTTGATCTGATTTTTACCGGCATGCAGTCACAGGACAGGGGTAGCGCACAGGTCGGTATTCTTGTCGCGGAGCAACTTGATATGTCAGCTGTTTCGACAGTTGTTGATTTTTCCTATTCGGATGGAACAGTCAATGTGAAACGGGAACTTGAAGGAGGAGTAAAGGCCTGCATCACCGCAAAGACACCACTGGTTGTAACCTGTCAACTGGGGCTCAATACACCACGTTATCCGACACTGCCCAATATTATGAAGGCGAAAAAGAAGGAACTGCTTTCTTTGCCCGTTGAAGATTTATTAAAAGTTGAACCCAGGCAGGAAACGGTAAAAGTATATTTCCCCGAAAAAAAAGGTGGAGGACTTGTTCTGGAAGGTGATGCTGCGGAGCTTGCTGATAAATTGATTCAGGTTCTTAAAGAAAAAACGGCTGTCCTTGCCTAGGAGCGGATTATGAAAATAGTACTTGTTGCGGAATACAGAGATGGAAAGCTGCTTGGCAGCTATGGTGAGTTGATCGATTTTGCAGATAAAATGGGGGGAGAGAGTGTCATGTTCCTGGTGGGAAATGACACTGATCTGCCGAAATATGACGGAGTGGTTTATCTTGCTGATGCAGAAAATTTTGGTGAATATAATCCCGATGCACATAAAAAACTGATTGTGGATCTGGTGGGAAAAGAACAGGCTGATATGGTTGTTTTCTGTCACTCGTCCTATGGCTGGGACCTTGCTCCCAGAGTAGCTTTTGCCTTGAAAGCAGCACAGGTGTCGGAGATTGTTGAAATAGCGGATGGCCTTCCCGTCACTCCCGTCTGTAACGCAAAACTGAGAAGGACTGTAAAGGTTAAAACACCGCAATCCGTGGTGACACTGCAGTCAGGTGCTTTCGGCCTCACCGAGGAACCGGCAGGTAGTCCTGTTATTGAAAAGATAGAGGGGAACGGTGAGGGGAGAATTGAGTTTACAGGGTATGAAGAAGCGGAGAGTGGCGGAGTTGATCTGTCCAAGGCTCAGATTATAGTCAGCGCCGGCAGGGGAGTAGGGAAACCGGAAAATGTTGAAATGATCGCAAACCTGGCAAAAGCACTGGGTGGGGAATATGGGGCGAGCAGGCCTGTTGTCGACTCCGAGTGGGTGGAGCATAATCGTCAGGTGGGCACCACCGGTCAAACGGTATCGCCTAAACTGTACGTTGCCTGTGGAATTTCCGGGGCGATTCAGCATCTGGCCGGCATGAAAAAATCGGAGTTTATCGTTGCGGTGAACACTGACAGAGATGCTCCCATAGCTGAGGCGGCCGATGTTTTTGTTGTTGCTGATTTAAAAGAATTTGTGCCTCTGCTGACAGAAAAAATTCAATCTTTATAAATGGTGGAGCTAGGGAGAAGGTTATCAGTATTATGGACTGTTTAACAGAAATTAAGATCAGAGGGTATCATGCCGATTTTTATGGTCATGTGAACAACGCCAGATATCTGGAATTTTTGGAGGAGGATAGATGGGCCCTTCTGGAGTCCAGGATCGATCTGCAAAAGTGGGCGGAAGAAGGGCTGGTTTTTCTGGTTGTTAATATCAATGTGAATTACCGTCAGCCTGTTTCGGTGGGGGAGATCTTGATGGTAACAACTAGAGTGGAGAGGATTGGTAATAAAAGCACGGTGTTAAAGCAGGATATTTTTTTAAAAAGAACAGAAACCCTGGTCGCTGATGCGCTGGTGACGTTTGTTATTGCAGGAAAAGACGGCGCCGTGCCGATGGAAGGGAAGATTCTGGCAGAAATAAATAAATTGCGGAAGATTGTGTGAGCTGTTTTTAATTGACATTTATTCCATTTATATATTACACCAAAGTATACTATGTTGTTATTATTTGGCTAATTTTTTACTTGAACGTGAAGGTTATACAGGTTCGCTGATTTTGTCTGGAAAGGAGATCTGGTATCAAGAGGTGTCTGTCGCATAAGCGGCAGGCTTGAGGGTTAATAAGAGAGAGGAGATTAAAATGAAGAAGAAACTATCTGTACTGGCGTTGGTATCAGTATTTGCTGCGGGGTCTGCATTTGCCTCCGGCTGGCGCATTCCGGAACAGTCGGTTGATTCCACGGCCAAAGCGGGTGCCAATATTGCGTCTTCAAGGCATGCTGATACGGCATACTACAATCCTGCGAATATGTCCTGGATGGCAGATACATGGGCTGTTGAGGTGGATGCCACCTATTTGCATCTTACTCCAATTGAGTACAAAGATGCCCGCAGTCCTTTTTATGACGGCGACTCTGACAGCGAAGACTTTTTTATACCCACCGGTTTTCTGGTTTCTCCCTCCTACAGCGGTGTACGCTTCGGCCTGGCTCTGACAGCCCCGGGCGGTTTGTCCAAGCAGTGGACAGACCGTTACCCAAAGGCCTTTGCTGAGGAGTTCAGCCTGACAATACTCGAGGCAAATCCCACCGTATCCTATGGCTTTGGTGACAAGTTCTCAATTGCTGGTGGTGTTCGCTGGGTGTATGCTGATGCCACGGTAAAGAGTAATGCCGCCGGCCTGGGCAAGCCCCTTGCCCGGAGTATGAACGGAGACACTATTGAATGGGGATGGAATGCAGCTGTTGCCTTTAAGCCTATGGATAAACTAAATTTTTCAGCAACATACCGATCTAACGTTGATCTCGATTTTGATGATAAGGCGGATCTGAATCTGATGGGGAATTTTATGACCCTTGATGCCGAGGTCTCTGTTCCTCTTCCTGCGGTTTTTGCACTTTCAGCTGCTTATGATGTGATGCCCAATCTTAATGTTGAACTCACCTGGGACAGAACTTTCTGGTCTGAGTATGAATTCCTTGATTTTAATTTCAGTCCGGCAATCCCGGGCAATCCATTTGAGACTCCCGTGCCAAGGAATTGGGATGATACGGATGCCTTTCGCATCGGCTTGACTTATGGACTGAACGATACTGTGACCCTGATGGGTGGTTTTGGCTATGATCAGAACCCGGCCCCGTCCGAAAATGTCGGTTTTGAACTGCCGGATTCCGATGCATGGCTCTATTCTCTGGGTATGCAGTATAAGGTGAGCGATAAAATGGATGTCGGTATTGCGGCCCTTTATGATTACAAAGAGGAACGTACGGTTAAGGTAAATCCGGCTGGCGTGGTTTATGGTGAATTTACCAACGCGGCCGCATTTCTTCTCACTGCCGGCATAAATTACAGGTGGTAATAAGAAGTGGCCTCTGCTGTTACAATCCCCCTTGCTGCTCATCGCAGCAAGGGGGATTTTTTATAGAGCTGTCAGAGACCGCGCATATATTCAGGCTTAAGACTGACCTGCCCCTTTAATGCCTTATCGATAAGTTGCAGGGTCTCAGCCCTGTCTCCTGGCAGTTTTGCTTTGACGGGAAGGTAGTTGGAGGCGTGATTGGCGTGGAAGTAGCCGTCGGTAAGTTCTGTATTGGCCAGCATGATGCCAAGTTCTTCAAGCATCTCCATAGAGTTCAGCAGATAGAATTCACCCTTTTGCAGTGCCGTGTAGAGCGGAGTCTCGGGAGGAAGCATGAGGCTTAGAGCACCTACATATTCGGGATCAATTGCCGAGAGAATTCTTCCCGTTTCTTTTGCATGGATATGAGAACGTTCCTTCTGGGCTATGCCGAGCAGCACTGTCACTGACAATTTGATACCGGCTGCACGGATTTTTTTGCCCATTTCGGTCATTCGTTTCGCGTCGGCACCTTTGTTGATAGCTGTAAGTGTGATATCATCGCCTGACTCCAGTCCCATATAAGCAATACCGAGACCGAGAGTATGCAGTTCCCGCAACTCTTCCGGGCTTTTGCGCTTTATTGATTTGGTGTTTGCGTATATACCAACCCGCTTGATCCACGGGAGTCTGGCTTGTATTGCCGTGAGTATTTTGACAAGTCTTTTTTGCGGCAGGATAAGTGCGTCTCCATCACAGAGAAAGAGACGGTGTTGTCGGTGGCAGTTGCGAGCCGCAAAATCGATATCCGCCATAATGGTTTTGTCATCCTTTATGGAAAAACGACTCCCCTTATACATGCGGCAGAAGGTGCATTTGTTATGTGAGCACCCTGTTGTCACCTGGAGGAGTATGCTGTCTGCTTCACTTGGCGGTCTGAAGATATTTCCCTGGTAATCCATGGCTGTACCGTCTGAAATTATGCTGCCCTGTAAAGGTGCTGAATTCTGAACCACCTTTCCGGGGCGCTGCGGGATGTGATTTTTGTTCGCCTATCATTAATAGTACGGGCAGTTAGAACTGCCAGAAGAATAATCATTTTTTAACGTAGAGCCAAATTATAACAATCGGGCTGCAAAACATTTCTAACAGCTCAGGGGAATCCTGTCTGCCAAAGGAGTCTATATATCATGACTGATGAGAAAGTACCTTACCAAAACCTGTTCAAGCCACTGGATCTTAGTTTTACCAGCCTGAAAAACCGTGTTCTCATGGGCTCAATGCACACCGGCCTTGAAGAGGGAAGGGATGGCTTCAAGCGCATGGCTGCCTATTTTGGAGCAAGGGCAGCGGGAGGTGTTGGCTTAATCGTCACAGGAGGAGTTGCACCCAGCAGAGCAGGGTGGATAGCTCCTTTTTCGATAAGGCTAGTAAGCTCTTCCCAGGTAAAAAAACATCGGCTGGTGACTGAGAGTGTTCATCAAAGTGGTGGGAAGATTTGTCTGCAGATTCTCCATTCCGGGCGTTATGGCTATCATCCGCTCTGTGTTGCCCCATCTGCCATTAAGGCACCTATCAACAGGTTTAAACCGAAGGAGCTGAGTGGGCGGGCTGTTCAGTCAACGATATCCGATTTTATTAAATGCGCTGTCCTCGCCCGGGATGCGGGATATGACGGAGTAGAAGTGATGGGGTCGGAGGGGTATCTGATTAATCAGTTTATTGCCAGGAAGACAAACCGCAGAACTGATGAGTGGGGTGGTGATTTTGCCAACCGTATCCGCTTTCCCCTTGCCATTGTAAAAGGTATCCGTGAAGCTGTGGGGCGGGAGTTTATTCTTATTTACCGGCTCTCCATGCTTGACCTGGTAAAGGACGGCAGCAGCTGGCCTGAAATTGTTGAGCTGGCAAAGAAGGTTGAACAGGCGGGGGCAACAATCATTAATACCGGTATCGGCTGGCATGAGGCAAGGGTCCCGACCATTGCAACCATGGTGCCGCGGGCCGGGTTCACCTGGGTTACTCAGCGGTTGATGGGTGAGGTGGCCATTCCCCTTGTTACCACCAATCGCATTAATATGCCGTCGGTGGCAGAGAGAGTACTGGCGGAAGGATGTGCTGATATGGTCTCCATGGCCCGGCCTTTTCTGGCGGATCCGGACTGGGTCGAAAAAGCGGAGCAGGGGCGGGAGGATGAAATCAACACATGTATTGCCTGTAACCAGGCGTGTCTCGACCATATCTTCTCACGAAAAACCGCAACCTGCCTGGTAAATCCCAGGGCCTGTAATGAGACAACCATGCCCTTTAAAAGGTGTAAAATGGCAAAGCGGGTGGCGGTGGTGGGCGCTGGTCCAGCCGGTCTCTCCTGCGCTGCTGTAGCCGCCGCAAGAGGACACGTGGTCACTCTGTTTGAGGCGGCGGAAGAGATTGGCGGTCAGTTTCGTCTGGCACGGCAGATTCCCGGTAAGGATGAATTTGCTGAGACTCTGCGTTATTTTAACTCTCAGCTGCAGCTGCATAATGTTGATGTTCGGCTCAGCTGCCGTGCTCAGGCGAAAGATCTGTCGGGCTATGACGAAATTATTATCAGTACCGGGGTGGTACCGCGAAAGGTTGAAATCGAAGGGGCTGACAGCAGCTCGGTGTCGCTTTACAGTGAGGTTCTTTCTGGTCAAAAGGAGGTCGGCAGAAGGGCGGCAATTATTGGTGCGGGAGGGATCGGTTTTGATATGGCAGAATACCTTCTCCATGAAAACTCCTCCTCACCCTCGGTTGCTTCATTTATGGCACGGTGGGGCGTAGATACCCGCTATGAAAAGGAGGGAGGTCTTGGTGAGGCAGTACCTGTGCTGCCGGCACGGGAACTTTATCTTCTGCAACGGAAAAAGACAAAACCGGGGGCAGGGCTTGGCAAGACTACCGGCTGGATCCATCGTATGGAGTTAAAGCAGAATCGGGTCAGGATTCTGAACGGAGTGGAGTATCTTGCAGTTACGGAAGATGGACTTTTGATACGTCATGATAATGAACAAATACTCCTTGAAGTAGATGATATCGTCGTCTGCGCCGGGCAGCTTTCTGAATTAACCCTGGCCGGGGAACTGGACAGTATCGGAGTATCGTACCACCTGATTGGTGGTGCTCTGAAAGCAGGTGAGCTTGACGCAAAAAGGGCCATTCGACAGGGTACTGAGCTTGCGGATAGTCTCTAGGGCGCAACCCAGGAATCTGATTCTCTCACCACAGAGAGCACAGAGAGCACAGAGAAGACAAAAAAATATTCATCCTCTGTGGTTTAAGGTTTTCTCGAAACCGCATATTTGTCATAAACGGTATGTTCTGAGAGCAATATGAACTGCGCCTTTTGGGGTGAGCCGACTGGAGTAGAGGCTGAATCTGTCAACCGAAAACTCCGGGCTCTGCAAAAAACTGTTGCCGGCGAGAAACTGGTGTAGACGCTTTATCGGACTGTTTTTGAGCCGGGCAATGGTCAGATGCGGGGTGTATTTTCTTTTGTCTTTCTGGACATTAATGGATAATAACTGTTTTTCCACTGTAGTGCGGAGGAGGCAGAGATCTCCCTGTGGCTCAATACCGAGCCACAGCACACGGGGGGTACCTCTCGGGGGAAAGGTCCCGACACCTTTTAAGAAAAGAGTAAAGGGGCGAAACGGGACCTCTGTAAGTGTTTCCCGGATATCAAGGAGCTTTCCCCCGTCAACCTCACCGATGAACTTGATGGTCAGGTGCAGTTGTTCCGGCACCACCGGATACGCCCCCGGAATTGACCCTCCCATCCCGGCAACGTGTTTTTTAATGGTCTCCGGAATATCTATGGCAATAAACAGTCGTGTCACTTCCTGTCCTCTGTTGACCTCGATAGTTGCAGGATGGCCAGGTTTGCAATAGTCAGGCCGAAGATTCCGGTTATGGTCGGCAGGCTTCCAAGGATATTGCGTTTTCTTCCCCTGCCTGAAAAAGGTGTCTCCCCCACGGTTTGTTCCTTTAGCCCTCCTCCTGAACTGGTGTAATCGAAATCGACTTTCTCGCTGGAATAGACGCAGGTTATTCCGCGGCCGACACCTCTTTTGCGAAGCCTTTTGCGCAGTTGTCTTGCAAGCGGGCAGCCTCTGGTTTCGAAGATGTCGCCGGAGCGGATAAGGGTGGGGTCCGTACGCAGGGCTGCGCCCATGGAACTGATGGTTGGGATTTTTCTTAGAAAGGCCTGCTGCAGAAGCTGGGTTTTAGGGTTCAGGGAATCGATAGCGTCGATCAACAGATCCGGTTTTGGGGAGAGGATCCGGTCAAGGGTGTCATCTGCGGCAAAAAGCTGCATTGTTTCGACCTGACAACCGGAATTGATGGCAAGAACCCTGTCTCTTGCAGCCACGGTCTTTTTCTGTCCGATTGTTGTTTCCAGGGCAATGATCTGTCTGTTCAGGTTGGTTGGCTGGACGGTATCGAAATCGACAAGGCGGACATAACGGACTCCCGCCCGTACAAGGCCCTCAACAGCATATCCCCCTACGGCTCCGAGGCCGATAATGGTTACTCTCTGTGACAGGAGGCGTTGGAAGGGCTCTTTTCCTAATAACTGTTCTGTTCTGGCAAATCGTTTCATCTTCTCTGTAAATCAGGAAAAGGATCAGGGGCGTAGTTGATATGAGAATGTTAGTATCTTTCTCTTCTCTTTTAAAGAAAGAATTTTGGCAGATACTAATCTTTCTGCCTGCGTCACCATCAGGAGGCGGGTATCTCATTACCATCGGCAGAGAATATAAACTTGACAGCAGTCTGATAATTAACTACTACTATTAATAATAATAATTATTAAAAAAGAGGCTTTTTATGCATCTTCGAATGACAAACCAGCGAGAGATTATCCTGCGCGAGCTGAAAAAGAGCAGACAGCATCTGACGGCCGATGAGCTTTATGACAGGGTAAAGAAAGATATGCCGAGGATCAGTCTGGCGACTGTTTACCGTAATCTCGAAATACTTTCCGGGGCGGGGCTTATTGGTAAACTTGAAATCAGCGGCAGGCAGAAACGGTTTGACTATGATGTCACTGAACACGATCATATTTACTGTACAGTGTGTCATAAAGTCAATAACCTCGATATTGAACGCCAGGGTCTGCATGCAAAGGAGGTAAAGGCTGTCAAGGGGTATAGGGTGACAGGGTATCGACTTGAAGTTATCGGTGTATGTCCAGCGTGTCAAAAAAGAAAAGAAAAAAAGGAGAAGAAAAAATGAGTGGATGTGGAAGTAAAGAATTAAGCGGTGAGCATAAGCAGGTCCTTGAAGCATTGGTCAAGATTGCCGGTCCATGCGGAAATAAAGATATTGTTGAGGCTACAGGTCTGGATAAGAAGGTTGTGAGCAGTAAAATAACTTCTCTTAAGAAGAAGGGATTGGTCGACAGTCCTGTCCGATGTAAGTATAGTATTACGGAAGATGGTCAGGTGGCACTGAAATGCTGACCGTAGTCCTCTTTTGATGGATTGTTGTCAGCAGAGTCCCGGTTGCATCGTACCTGCAGATGGTAGAACGTCTGCAGGATTTTTTCTGCTGTCGTGGCTGATACTTATCCGGAACAGGTTTATTGCAGGAATCGAAGATGAGAGAAATAATAGCAAGAACAAGGACCTTCAGACGGTTTTTTCAAAACGAAGCTGTCAGCATCGAAACACTGCATGAACTGGTTGACCTGGGAAGACTGGGCGGATCTGCCCGTAATGGTCAGCCGTGGCAGTATATGATTATTAACACACCCGAGTTGTGCGATAAGGTTTTCCCTTTTCTTGGCTGGGCAGGTTACCTCAGTGACTGGAAGGGACCGGAGGAGGGAGAGCGACCAAGTGCATATATACTCTGCATGCTGAATACAAACTGGCTGAAAGGTCCGGAGACGGAGGCTCAGTTTGATCTTGGAGTGGCAACTCAGAATATGCTGCTTGGGGCGATGGAAGCCCGGATTGGCGGATGCAGGATAGGAATGTTCAATCCAAAGCTGTCAGAGCTGTTCCATCTACCTGACCATCTTCAGATTTCACTCGTTGTTGCCCTCGGCCGACCCCGTGAGACAGTTCTCCTCGAGGAGTGCCGGACAGATTCCGATATTAAGTACTGGCGGGATGATGAAGGGGCGCACCATGTGCCAAAACGATCTCTGGAAAGTTGTCTTATCACTCTGGAGGCCAGATAACCGACTGCGGTCCGCCGGTTCCGTGGTGAAGATCTCCCGCTGTGCTCCCTGTTTTTATACCTGGAAGCGGATATTCAGGATGTCGCCGTCGACCACCGTATACTCCTTCCCCTGAACATACATTTTTCCCTGTTTTTTCAGTTCAGCTTCGCTGCCGGCAGCGATAAGTTCGTCGTATTTCATCACCTCAGCTCTGATAAAACCTTTCTGCAGATCAGAGTGGAT